>JBAVNP010000294.1:0-24520 GCA_049691175.1 Sedimentisphaerales bacterium | reverse complement strand
GGGAAGCACCTTCGGCCTTGTAGGCGAAAGCGGGTCAGGAAAAACAACGGCGGCAAGAACAATCGCAAGACTTATCCCTGCCACAGCCGGCAGGGTTTATTTTGACGGCGAAAATATCCTGCCTTTGCGTCAATCGGAACTGAGAAAAATACGAAGAGACATATCAATTGTCTTTCAGGACCCGTATAGCTCGCTAAATCCGAGAATGACTATAGGTTCGATTATCGCAGAGCCGCTGAAAGTCCACAAAATCGCAACGGGGTCGGAACTTATCGACCGGACAGCAATTCTGCTGGAAAAAGTCGGACTATCGGCATCTCATATCAATCGTTATCCGCACGAATTTTCCGGCGGTCAGCGGCAGCGAATCGGCATCGCACGGGCGCTGGCCCTTGAGCCGAAATTAGTTATCTGCGATGAGCCCGTGAGCGCTTTGGACGTTTCAATTCAGTCCCAGATTTTAAATCTTCTCAAAGACCTTCAGGAACAGTTCAGCCTGACGTATCTTTTCATTGCTCACGACCTGTCGGTAGTTGAGTTTATAAGCGACATCGTAGCGGTAATGTACTTAGGCAAAATTGTCGAGATTGCACAGGCACCTGTTTTATATGAAAATCCCCTGCATCCTTACACGAAATTGCTTCTTAGCGCAATCCCCAAGCCTGTGCCGGAAAGAAAAAAGCCTTCGGAATCGGCTCCTGCAGCATCGTCTGCGGCGGAAACTTGCGCGGGCTGCCCATTTTTCGGCCGATGTCCAATCGGTGATGACTTTTGCAGTAAAAACGTTCCGCCGCTCGAAGAAAAGGCTGCCGGACATAAAACCGCCTGTTTTAAGGTCTGATTTGCCATAAAACCTTCTCGACTTTTGTACTGATACTATATATCATAGGTAATTGTTATTCTGAGTTATGCCTAAAATGACAGATTGTAATTTAATAAAAACAGTAACTGAAAAAGATATTACGACAATATCATTCAATGTCGCCAGTCTCAGTGCCGGCCAAGGGCTGGAAGAAATTGCGGAAAAAATATCCGAACTTATAAAAACCAGTAAGTCCTGCAATATAATCATTGATTTTACAGGCGTGAAATTCTTTTCATCACAGATGCTCGGCGTACTGCTCGATGCACGAAAAAAACTTTCTTCATATAACGGCAACATCGTAATCAGCGGCATAAACCCGCAGCTTTACCGGGTTTTTAAAATTACGAATCTCGATAAAATATTCAAATTCTACCCCGATGTTAAGGCTGCCATCGGCGACCTGAAAAAAACTCAGAAAAACTGAGACTTGAAAGGGTTAGTTATGAACATTGAAAAACAGTTTTCGATTTTTATGGTAAACAAGCCCGGCGTTATGGCTCAAATTCTGACTGAACTGGCACGGGCAAAAATCAATATAAACGCCCTTACCGTTATGGACTCCGTAGAGCACGGCGTGCTGCGAGTCGTCTGTGAATCCACGGATAAGATGCGCGAAGTTCTGAATCAACTCAATATGCAGTTTAGCGAAACAGAGGTGCTCTGTGTAACCATTGACAACAGAGCCGGCGCATTCGCAGCGATAGCGGAAAAACTTGCATTAGCTCATATCAATATAGCCTATGCCTACGTCACGGCCGGCGCTAAAGGCGGCAAAACAACTGCAGTTATTAAGGTCGCCGACGTCAAAAAGGCTATAAAGGTGCTCGGTGAATCTTTTGAATTGGACAGTGATTCGCACCAGGCTGAACGGCGTTCACCGTCTGCAAGAAAGGGCTGATGTTTATTCGACAGTAACGCTTTTTGCCAGGTTCCTTGGCTTATCAACATCGTGGCCGCGGAGGACTGCGGCGTGATAGGCCAAAATTTGCAGCGGGACTACCGTAAGCATCGGCTGCAATTCCTCCGGCGCATCCGGCACAGTTATAAGAAAATCTGCGTATTGTTTTATATTTTCATCGCCTTCGCTTGCAACAACTATAATTCTTCCGCCGCGAGCTCTGACCTCTTCGATGTTGCCGATAATTTTATCATACTGCGAACACCGTGTAGCAATAAATACCGCAGGCATACCCTCGTTAATAAGAGCTATAGGTCCGTGCTTCATCTCTGCGGCAGGCAGGCCTTCCGCGTGGATATAACTTATTTCCTTCAGCTTGAGCGCCCCTTCCAGCGCAACCGGATAATTAAATCCTCTGCCTAAAAAGAGCCAGTTTTCCCTGTCACAGGTTGCTTCGGCTATTTTTTTGATTTGCTCCGATTTTGCCAGAATCTTTTCAATCTTGGCAGGTATTTTCGCAAGTTCTCCAATATAGAATTTTGCTTCGTCACTGCTGAGGTGTCTTCTTCTTCCAAGCTCTATAGCCAGCATAGCAAGCACGGCGACCTGAGCGGTAAAAGCCTTGGTGCTTGCGACTCCTATTTCAGGACCTACGCGAAGATAAACGCCTGTATCTGTGGTTCGGGCGATAGTTGAGCTTACGACATTGACAATACCAAGCGTAGTCGCTCCGCGTTCCTTAGCCTGTTCAACGGCAGCAAGCGTATCGGCTGTCTCACCAGACTGGCTGATGGCAATGACTATCGTGTTATCCTCGATAATAGGATTTCGATAGCGAAATTCACTGGCATACTGAGTTTCCGTGTTAATCCTCGCAAGCTGCTCAATCAGATATTCTCCAATGAGTCCCGCATGCCAGGCAGTGCCGCAGGCATTAATAATAATTCTCTTAGCCCTTGTGATTTCCCGCCAGTATTTGCTTATTCCACCAAGCACAATTCTATTATCCCTCATATCAAGTCTGCCGCCGAGGCACATATTCAGCGCCTTGGGCTGCTCGCAAATTTCCTTGAGCATATAGTGCGCAAAGCCGTCCAGCTCGATTGCATCGAGCGAAAATTCAATTTGTTTGAGCTCCTTGCGTATCTCTACATTGTCAATTGTCTTGGTATGGAAGCCTTTCGGGTTTATGGTAACCATTTCGTTATCCGCAAGGTAAATCACCTGCGTGGTATGTTCAACAATTGCGGCAGCATCCGATGCGATAATATATTCATTCTTGCCCAGTCCGAATATGAGGGGACTTCCCTTTTTGGCGCCAATCAGCATATCCGGGAAATCCGCACAGACTATGGCGAGGCCATAAGTGCCGACAAGCTCATTCAAAGCATGCTGCACCGCCCATTCAAATTTATTCTGTCCATCATTCGGCTTTTCCTTGCCATCCTGGCCGGAATATAGATAGCCGATAAGATTTGCGATAACTTCGGTGTCTGTCTCGCTGACAAATTTGCAGCCTTTGCTTATCAGCCAGGTTTTGAGCGTGCTGTAATTTTCAATAATGCCGTTATGAACGATTGCGATTTTCCCTGTATAGTCAAGATGCGGATGGGCATTTATAGTATTTGGTTCGCCGTGCGTTGCCCACCGTGTATGGCCGATACCAAGCACTTCCTTTGGATTTGCTTCCGGCAAAAGCCCTTCAAGCACGCTGATTCTGCCGCTGGATTTGATTATTCTAATCCCGATTTTATCGGGGTTTATCAGACCTACGCCGGCAGAATCGTATCCCCTGTATTCAAGCCGCTTTAAGCCTTCAATAAGTATCGGCTGAGCCGGTTTTTTGCCCAAATAAGCTACAATTCCGCACATATTTATTCCGCCTTAAAAACGAATGATATTTAAAACAAACATTATATCGGTTTAAAATCGCCTGTAAATAACCAAACCGGACTTGCAAATCTGCCGCAAGTATAGTAATATCCGCAGGATACCTAATGCCCACAGTATCGGACGGCAAAAAACGAACTAATTGTAATACATTTTGTACTGCATATTTGTTCGGGGAGTAGCTCAGCTTGGCTAGAGCGCCTGGTTTGGGACCAGGAGGCCGCAGGTTCGAATCCTGTCTCCCCGATTTTGACTTGCGAGGCAAAGTCAAAACGGCAGAAAATCGAAAATAAAAATTAAAACTTTGGGACGGTTCAATGGCATATCATTCAACAAGCGAAAAAATGCGAATATTGATGTCACGCATCTTTGTGATATTTCTACTAATAATTATTTTATTTTCAGGCAGCCATTGGCAGTTTCATCCGATTATTGATACTCTTATATTTGCTGTCGGCTGTGTCTTGGCCTCAGTAGGCGCTATGGGGCGATTGTGGTGCTCGCTTTACATTTCAGGATATAAAAACAATACACTGATAACCACCGGGCCGTATTCGATAATGAGACATCCCTTATATTTTTTCAGCCTGATTGGCGCTTTAGGAGTGGCTTGCGCAACTGAAACCCTGCTGATACCCCTAATTGTTTTGATTGTATTTATATCCAGCTATCCGGGCGTTATCCTTGGTGAAGAAAAAAGGCTGTTAAGCAAACACGGCGAAAAATTCAAGCAATATTGCCAAAGAACCCCTGCCGTCTTTCCCAAATTTTCTATTTACGAAGAACCGGAAACTTATGTAACCAATCCAAGAATATTCGAAAAGAGCATTTTCAGTGCCTTGTGGTTTATATGGCTTATAGGCATTCTTGATATTGTCGAAACCCTTCATGAGATTGGTATTTTGCCGGTCTATTTTAAACTGTATTGATTCAGCGATTTGAATATGTTTTAAATATTTAAATGCAAACAATCGAAGATGAAATCAGACAAAAGGCAAAAAATTCAGGTTTCGACCTTGTCGGAATAACCACAGCAGAACCAATAAATTCAGCACATCTTAAACATTTCAAAAAATGGCTTACCGGCGACCATAACGGCAAAATGGCCTGGCTTGCGAAAAATATCGAAAAGCGTTTCAATCCCACCCTGCTTTTGCCCAATGCCCAATCCGTTATATGCACGGCCCTGAATTACAAACCTTTAACACCATCGGGGAAAATCGCTTCTTACGCCCTGTATCAGGACTATCACGATTTTATCAAACAAAGACTGTTTGAACTTGCCGACTTTTTAAAGAACCAAATATTCAAAAATTTAAAATTCAAAATCTGTGTTGACTCCGCTCCGCTTGCAGAACGGGCGATTGCCGAACGTGCGGGGCTGGGCTTTATCGGCAAAAACCATTTGCTTACTAATCCGCAACTCGGTTCTTTTTTACTTTTAGGCGAACTAATTACAAATCTGCCGTTAAAAGCAGATGAGCCGATACAAAAAAAAGATTTTTGCAAAGGCTGCAACCTTTGTATTGATGCCTGTCTTACTGGCGCGATATCAAAGGATAAATTCTTCGACGCACGAAAGTGTATCAGTTATCTGACCATCGAGCATAAAGGCAGAATCCCCAAAGAACTCAAATCAAAAATTAATTCTCATCTTTTCGGCTGCGACAGATGTATCCTTGCCTGTCCGTATAACAAAAAAGCTCCTGCCTGCAAAAACAAAGACTTTAAATTCTTTGCTGAAAGACTGGACCTGCTGCCTGAGCAGATTTTGAAGTTTTCACAGGATGATTTTAACAGCCTTTTCGCAGATTCGCCGATAGTCCGCACCGGCCTGCGGCAACTCAAAAGAAACGCCCTTATTTGCTCAAAAAACGCCATTTAAAGTCAAAATAAAGACAAGAAAAAATAATAAAAAATTTTTAAAATTTTACTTGACATTACATACTTTGTACTATATAGTATGCAAAGCATAATATAATTTAGGAGTTACGATATGAAATTTGAACGTGAACTTTTAAAAGGCATTGCCCCAGTGGTGGTTTTAGAGATTTTGTCGAGGGGCAGGATGTATGGTTATGAACTGTCAGAGGCAATTGAGGCCAAAAGTCAGAAGATTTTAACTTTAGGCCAGGGAACGCTTTATCCTCTGCTTTACAATCTTGAGGCACAAAAGCTCATCAGAGGCGAATGGGAAACAGCCCCATCCGGCAGGAAACGGCGATATTATTCGATTACCAGCAAGGGCAAAGAAAAACTCCAAGCCGATAAAATTCAGCTTGCCGATTTATTTAAGAGTCTGAAACTGGTTTTCGGAGCCTCTGTTATACCGGCATAAATTCTCAGGGAGAGATTGTTATGAATGAAAATAGTAAAAATCCGTTTAGTAATCTGCCGAGTTGTGCCGCTGATTATATCAGGCTCGTTATTAAGAAGATTCGATGGCAGAAAAAAGCCCGTGCCGATGTGCAGGCCGAGTTGATAGGTCATTTTGAAGACGCTTTAAAAGATTGTAAAACAAATGAGGACAAAGAAAAAACGGCCAGGGAACTGATTAGCAATTTTGGTGATGCAAAACTGATTGCCACTCTTGCCCGCCGTGCCAAAAAACACTGCCGGCCGCTCTGGCAGAAAACATTTATTAAGGCATTCCAGACTTCCGGCATAATAATTGTTTTATTTATTCTATATGTAATCTGGTTTCTTAGCGGAAAGCCGAAAATAACTGTCAATTATATTGCTGAGCTTAACCGAATTGTTAAACCAGTCGCTGCCGATGACTCACAGAACGCAGCCGTTTATTATGACGAAGCTGCCAAAAAAATTGAAACCCTTCCTGAAAACCTTAAAAATATTTTCGCAAAATCATATTATGAATGCAATGAGCCTGAAAAAAAGCAGGGTCAGGACTGGCTGGCGAAGAATCAGGAGGTTTTGAATCTTGTCATCGCCGGCTCTGATAAACCTTACTGCTGGGATAAATATGAATCGAAAAATAACGATACAATGTCTGTTCTATTACCGCACCTTAAAGAATACAGAAATATCGCACGAATACTGTGCTGGAAAGCGTGCTTTTCGGCATCGGGGGGAAATTACCGTCAGGGGTTTGAAAATATCATAACAACATACAAATTGGGAAAGCATATAAAGACTGAGCCTATACTAATCGAGCAGCTTGTCGGTATTGCAATAGAAAACCTGTCCGCACAGAATCTGCGGCAAATTCTAAGCAAGTATAACATAGACGCTTTGGAGCTTCGAAACCTCCAGGATGAACTGTCGGCAATTACTCAGAATGAAACATTCAGGATGAATTTCAAGGCTGAAAGAATGTGCGGGTACGACGCAATACAGCGCACATTTACCGATGATGTTTTCGGAGGACATCTTTATCTTAAAGAATTCGGAAAGTTGATGGGCGAAGTAAGCGGCGCAAATAGTACACAGGAACAGATATTTTGGGCAAGTTCAGAGCTTCTTCATGCCTTATTTATTCAGCCGGGAAAAAATGAAACGCTTAAAGCCACTGCTGAAATATATGATTACTACGATAAATTATCGGTAATGACACCGTTTGAACAGCGAAGTGCCAATATTAATGAGAAAATACAAGAATTAGCAAACAAAAATATGCTTTTGGCTATGTTCTGTCCGGGGTTTGATAAAATTGCAGGCTTGGCTTACAGAAATAAGGCTGAAATACAGGCTGCCACGATTATAATAGCTATAATTCGCCGCAAACAGGAAAATGGGACGTATCCTGATAAACTCGAACAGCTATTGGATAAAGGTTTATTAAAAGAGATACCGCTCGACCCTTATAGCGACAAGCCTTTGGTTTACAAAAAGAGTGAAAACGGCTTTACTTTATATAGCGTTGGTTCTGATTTTGTTGATAATGGCGGAAAGATGGGGGTTGATAAAAAAGGTAAACCTAATTTGTGGGATATAGATGGCAGTGACGCGGTTTTCTGGCCGGTGGCACACCCCAAAAAATAAAAAATACAACTATCTACAGATAAACAGTTTATAAAACTTCAAAAAGGCCTGAACAAAATTTTACCGGCCGGCGTATAGTTTATTAGAAAAAGTAAACGACATAATATTCTTCGCCTCCTCCTATGCTTATATGGATCTTGGCGGCCTTAAGAACGTTTCAAGGCCGCCTTTTTTTATGCCCCTATAATCACAATAATTTTATACCGGCCTGTGAGCATTTTTCGAGCATATTCTTCGGCCAGACACTCGAATGCACCTCGCCGACGTGCAGCTTTTGCAGCAGGAACATACATAATCTTGATTGTCCGATGCCGCCGCCGATACTCAGAGGCAACTGGCCGTCTAACAGTCTTTTGTGCCAGGCAAATTCCGTTCTGTTAAGAGCATTTCGTATTTCAAGCTGCTTTAACATCGCTTCCTTATCTACCCTGATGCCCATAGAGCTTATTTCAAAACCCCTTTTCAGAACCGGATACCACAGAAATATATCACCGTTAAGGCCTTTTTTGCCCTGCCCTGTCGGCGTAACCCAGTCGTCATAATCGGGGGCCCTGCCATCGTGAATTGTGCCGTCGGCGAGCTCGCCGCCGATGCCGATTACAAACACAGCGCCGTATTTTTCAGAGATTTTGTCTTCCCTCTGCCGCGGATTAAGGTCAGGATACATTTCGAGCAATTCTTCAGTATGAACGAACTGAATCTCTTTCGGCAGAATCGGTTTTATCTGGGGGTAAAGTTTGCAAATATGGCTTTCAGCTTCACGAACTGCTTTATAAATTTTCCGCACTATATTCTTCAAAAATTCAAGATTTTTCTGCTGAGCCGTAATAACCCTCTCCCAGTCCCACTGGTCAACATATAAAGAATGGAGATTATCGAGGGATTCCTCATCCGGCCTTATGGCGTTCATATCGGTATAAAGACCTTCACCGGTGTTAAAGCCATAGTCGGCGAGAACCATTCTTTTCCACTTTGCAAGCGAGAAAACAATCTCCGCATCCGAATTGTTATCGTCTCTTATCTGAAAGGTTACCTTGCGTTCGATGCCGTTAAGGTCGTCGTTGACGCCTGAACCTTTGCGGACGAAAAGCGGCGCTGAAACCCGCTGAAGATTCAAATTCCAGGCAAGCGCCCCCTCAAAATAATCCTTTATTTCCTTTATGGCCTTCTCCGTTTCCCTCAGCGAAAGAGGCGATTTGTAATTCGGGTCTATATATAGCTCCGACACTTTATGCTCCTTAAAAAAATTCGAGCGGGTATTATAAGGGTTTCGGCGGTTTTAGCCAGAAAAAACTTTTGACCTAATCCTTTGTTGCAATATAATTTACACGGATAAACAATATTAAATTTTCTAATAATATGAAAAACAATGGATTATTTTCAGCCGCGAATAAAAAGTATTTTGCCTCTGAGATTGTCTCTTATATCGCCGCTGCGGCAGCGGCAAGCGCCTCAGCAGCGGCAACGGATTTATTCACCAATTCCGATTTCGTTATTACCATTATCTCCACAATCGTTGGCAGCATAGGTTTTCTTGTCGGCGGGATGGGCACTTATGCGATTTTAAATATATCTGAATACAAAAACCTAAACCGCAATTTCCAATCAGATATGAAATCAATGTTCGTCTCCAATATTCACGGCATCTGGGTAACATATCTGTTCAGGATTCCTTTCCAATATCTTTTGCAGAAATTCGGCGTTTTGCCGGCTGTTGCCGCACCGATTGCACAAGTCATCGCAGGACAGACTGGAACAGCTGTAAGAGTTTACAGCAATTATAAAAAGAAAATCTTCGGCCACCATAATGGGAAAAATTAAAACACTTGCTTTAATTCACGGCGGAATGACCTCGCATACGGTTCGCGTTACCGCGATAGCAAAGGCTCTGCGTTCAACGGGACTGTATGATATTACCTTTTCCGGCGACGGGTCTCATATGAAAATAGTCGAGGACGCCGGTTTCAAATGGATAAAAACCGAACTTGTCAGCAGAGAAGAGCTTTTTTCGAGAATAGACCAGAATCTCGCAACCATTTATTACACCGCTGAAAATTATGAAAAATATTTTGAAATCGAAAAAACATTGCTTGAGAAATTCCGGCCTGATATTATTCTCCGCGAGCATTTCAGGGAAATGGCAGGCGTTGCCGCCAAAAGAACAGAGGCAAGGATTTTCGACGTCTTCGTGCAGAAAGCCACTTTAAGCCCATATTATCATTTTGATTTCAGGCCTGAAAAACTGCCGCAATGGATAGGTCTGTTTCCGGAAAGGTTTTTACTCTTTGCAGCCAGGTTAATAGAAAATCATTATCGCAGAAAAAATTCCCATTATATCCGCAGGAAATTAAAAGAACTCGGTCTTAAAAAATTCATTGCCATCGACGGCGTAAAACCTGATTTGACACTTTTCCCGGACGCTCAGGAACTTTTCGAACTGCCCGACGCCGACAGACGTTTCTGCAAACATATAGGCCCGGTGATAGTTACAGGACAAGACCCGGTTCCAGGGTGGCTGGAGGAATATAAAATAGACAAACGGAAAAAAATTCTTATTACAAAGGGAACTACCGGCGAATATGACCAAACAAATCTCTTTGAAAACACCTTTAATAACGCCAAATACGCCATTGCTTTCTATTCTGTTGCGGACAGAAAAATAAATGATTTTTACGGCTGTAATAAATTCAACATCGATACTGTTCTGCCCTTCTGCGATTTACTTATCAGCCATTCGGGGACAGGCAGCAATTATTTAGCTATCAAACATAAAGTGCCGATGCTTGTGTTTTACGACCATTTCGAACAGCAGATAAACGCGGTAGAGCTCGAAAGAAAAGGCGTTGCTCTGCGGCTTGGCAAAAACCGGCTCGACAGGGAAAACATTTTAACAGCGGTTGAAGAACTTTTGAATAACAGCAAATACAAACAGAACATTTCGATATTGAGCGAGAAAATCGGCCGTTACGACTCCCTGAGGTCGGCCGTGAAATATATTTCGGAGGGGTTTGAAAATTTCAAAAAAAACAGCCCCGATAATTATCGGGGCTGCTAATCCGTCCAACAATTCCGTTCGTCAAACGGCCAAATAGGCAATTATTTCATATGCACGACGATTTCAACTCTTCTGTTTCTTGCCTTGCCGCTTGCGGCAGTATTAGGAGCAACCGGCCTTCCAGAACCGCAGCCGATAGCTCTTAGTCTGCTGTCAGGTATGCCGTCAGAATTAAGCTGTCTCACCACGGAAAGCGATCTTTCAGCAGACAATTGCCAGTTGTCTTTCCAGTTTGATTTCTTTATCGGGTCGGTATCCGTATGGCCAATGACATCTATTGTCCTGCCGCTGTATTTTTCATTCAGGACTGAACTGATATGGCCAAGGTCACCCTTTGCAGCTGACTTTAGAGTTGCTTTACCGGAGTCAAACAAAATCGTTTCCGGCAGAGTTACCGTTATAGTTCCCTCCGCTGCGTTCAAATCGACCTGATAATCGCCGAACCCAGACGCTTCGCCCGGAGTCTGGTTGCGTTCCGCTACTTGTTTTTTCAATTCCTCTATCGTCTGCTCGCCCTCGGCAAGCTTCGTGGCAAGCTCCTGCTTCTCATTAGTACTGCTGTCAAGCGTTCCCTTGCAGTTGTCATACAGACCCTTAAGATTCTGATGTTCGACATTCAAAGCGGTATATTTTTTCTTATAGTTCTCACATCCGCTGAGAAGACCAAATGATACCATTACAACAGTTAAAAGAACAATTTTCCTTCTCAAAGCATTCATACTTAACTCCTTTATCAATTAAAATTTTTTTATTTTTTCAACGGTACAAAATAAACTGCAGCCAGTTCATCACCGCATCGTGTAAAATCATAACCACAAAAAGTCCGATTGACAAGAAGGGACCATACGGAATTTGCCGCATTTTTCTAAAAAACATACAAAAAATCGCCCAGGCAAGCCCGAAGAACGGAGCAACGAAAAATGCGACTACAACCGGCCAGAATCCCAGCACGGCACCGGCCGCACCCATCAGATGCACATCGCCAAGCCCCATCGCCTCCCTGCCGAAAGCAAAAGTGCCGAGTATTCGCGTTACCCAAACTATCATACAACCAATAAAATAGCCCCATAAGCTGCCGAAAAGTCCGGCAACAACAGGCACTTGCGAAAAATCAATCCACCAATCGGCAAATTGCGGTACATTTTTATAGAGTTTAAAAGCCGCAAAAGCTCCAATAACAACCGGCGACAAAAAAATTACCTCTTTTAACATTTCAAGACGATGATTATAGTTTTCTTCCGGTTTTTCTTTGATTGAAGATATTTTAGGGTCGGATTCTATGCTGTAATAACTTCTTTTTATTATTCCTGTCAAAAGTAAAACAATCGAAATAATCAAGCCTGCCAGACCGCCTGCCGCCAAAATTGACACCTTCGCTGAAGCAGTGGGGAAAATATCATAGCCGCGAATAATCACAGGGTCATAGAAAAATGTCCCTGCTGCCGAAGCAATAAATCCTGCGACAGTAACAATCCAGCAAATAGAAAGCGGTATAACCTGAAGCTCAAGGTCTATTGCCGACGCTGCTATGAAAGCCGAGAGCATAATAATATGTGCAAGATATATTACAGCACCGTCGCCGAAAAATCCGCCGATGCCGTTTCTTAAATGCGCCGGAAAATAAATCACATAAACAGTTACAAAAATCAAAGCCGTCAAAAGTTCGATAATAAAATATCGCGGCGAAATCTTTGTCTTGCATTTGCGGCATTTTCCAAGCAACAAAAGCCAGGATAAAATCGGGATATTATCATAGAAGGTTATCGGAGTTTTGCAGGACGGGCAGGCCGAACCGGGATGAACAATCGATAAATCCTTCGGCAGACGATAAATTACGACATTAAGAAAACTGCCGACAGATGCGCCTATCGCAAAGAGAAACGCTATCACCAATCCATCGGGTATCGTAATACCAGTCATAAGAGCATTAGTCATAAGAACACAAGTTATAAGAATATAAATATCATAGAGATTTATAAAACTTCCACAACAACCTGCCAACCTCATCGGCCAAATTATTCAACCCAATATCTTGTTTCGCTTGTAAGTAACCTAAACGTAACGAAAAATATAATAGATATCTGGTTTCTGCCAAAGAACCAAGAGCTATATTAACAAACTGTCTCAGCTCGTTTCTTCCTTGCCTACCATATCCTTCAACGATATTAGTGGGAACAGATAAAGCTGCCCTTCTCAATTGTGAAGTGAGGCCATATATCTCTTCTTTGGGGAAAGTCCTTGTGACGATATAAACTTGATATGCCAATTCATCTGCTTTTTTCCAAACATTTAGTTTTTTATAACCAAAGTTCTCATCACTCATTCCATAGCCCTTTTATTTATAAACTTTGTTACTTTTGCCCTTGTGCTCCTATGCTCTTATGCTCATTTGCTCTTATTGACAGCGCTCGCGACTTTCATTTGCAGGCCGAACAGACGAATAAATCCCGTCGCGTCTGTCGGGTTATATTCATCACCCATTTTGAAACTTGCCATTTTCGTGCTGTAAAGACTCTTTGGACTTTTAATTCCCGCAGGCGTGCAGCGGCCTTTATACAGTTTCATCTTTACCGTGCCGGTAACGTTTTGCTGCGTTGCATCGACAAAGGCATCAAGTGCCTTGCGAAGCTGGCAGAACCACTGGCCGTAATAAACCATTTCCGCGTATTTCAGCGATACCTGCTGCTTATAATGCAGCATCTCACGGTCAAGCGTCAGGCTTTCCAATGCTTTATGAGCCTCAACAAGTATAGTGCCGCCCGGCGTTTCATAAACGCCGCGGGATTTTATTCCTACGAGACGATTCTCAACAACATCAGCCTGTCCGACTGCGTGCTTGCCGCCGATTTTGTTAAGCACTTCAATAATTTTTACAGGGTCTGTCTTTTTACCGTTAATCGCAACAGGCACACCTTTTTCGAAACCGATTACAACATACGCCGGCTTGTTCGGCGCCTTTGAAACCGGATTTGAAAGGACAAACAGACGCTCTTTCGGCTCATTAGCGGGGTCTTCCAGTTCCGCGCCTTCGTGACTTATATGCCAGAGGTTGCGGTCGCGTGAATAAATTTTCTTTACGCTCTGCTCGATTGGTATTTTATGCTTTTTGGCATATTCAACCGCGGCCTCTCTGCTCGTAAGTTCAAATTTCGGGTCTTTCCACGGTGCGATGATTTTCAATTTTGGATTTAAAGCCATATATGTAAGCTCAAAGCGCACTTGGTCGTTTCCTTTGCCGGTAGCGCCGTGAGCGACGCCCATAGCGCCTTCCTGTTCGGCAACCAATACCTGATGTTTTGCAATCAGCGGCCGGGCAATACTTGTGCCGAGAAGATAACCGTTTTCATAAACCGCCCCGCTTTTTAGCAAAGGCCAGAGATATTCGGTTACAAATTCTTTTCGCAGGTCTTTCACGATGCACTTTACTGCACCGGATTTAAGTGCCTTTTTCTTAATCCCGTCAAGTTCTTCGCCCTGACCGAGGTCAGCCGCGAACGCTATAACATCATAGCCGTAGGTTTCTTTCAGCCACGGCAGAATTACACTCGTATCGAGTCCGCCGCTGTAGGCGAGAACTACCTTTTTATTCGATAATTTTGCCATAATGCAGTCCTTTAAAAGAGAAAACAGAGTGATTATACAGTTTCCCTCAGGTTTAGCAAGAAGTCAGGAGCGGCAGTTTATTTCTTTTGCCGTAAGGCATCCTATAGCGGAGGCGGAATAAGGGCGTTCAAAAGGTCGGTTTTCCACTGCTTTGTCTGCTGGTCGTGAGCGCCGAAATTCGAATGGCAGAATTCCCAATAATGGAAACTAAAGCCGCGCTTGGCAGCGGTATTTGCCACAAACGCAGTCCAAAGAGCCCTGTCGTTCTCATTAGCATCCTTATAAACGCCGAATTCGCCAAGATTAATCGGCCTGTTATTCTTCTTACCCCAGGCGGCGGCTTTACCAAAGGCATCGATAATCGCCCTGTCCTGTTCTTTTGTTCCTATCCATTTCGTGCCTAACCAGGCCTTTGCCCCAGGTATCCACATAGCGCCCTGGTGTGTAAATTCCATCGGCGAATAATAGTGAAAAGATACAATGATATTGCGGTCTTCTTTGGGAATGTCGAGTTTGTCAATAAATTCAACATTAGCATATTTCACAGGTTCCGCGACAATGGTTCTGTCCGGGTTTGATTTGCGAATAACAGCAATCGCTTTATTAAGCAGGTTGTTCCACAATTCAACTGTCAATTTATCGTGCGGCTCATTCAGCGGCTCAAACAGAACCGAATCCGGATAATCCTTATAATGCTCGGCAATCTGTTTCCACAAAGCAAGAAACCGCTCGCTGTGGGCATTAGGGTCATCCATCAGTTCAAGATAATGATGCACATTTATTATTACGCAGAGGTTATTTTTAATCGCGTTTTTTACCGCCCAGTCCACCCTGTTAAAAAAAGCGGCATCGATAGTATAAGGCGCTTCTTTCAACGCGTGATTTGACCAGCGAATTGGAATACGAACGGAATCAAAGCCCGCATCTTTTATAATCTTAAAATATTCCTTTTTCAATGTTACGCCCCACTGGCCCTCCTTGGGGGCATCGAGCGCATTGCCTAAATTTATCCCCCTGCCGAGAAGTTTATTCTGTTTGAATGGGTCAGGCGATTTCTTTTTCTCCGCCGCAAAACAGTTTAAAGCCAATATCAAAACCAGTCCTGCGCAGACAAATAATGATACCTTTTTCATAATTTACATCCTTAAAACAGCGATTATACAATGCCGGTGTGATTTGACAATATTTGTTATTTACTGCCGAATTTATTGAAGTGCAGAATATTTTTGAGCGGTCTTTTGGGTATATGCAAAACATTATCTTTATCGAGATAATATTTTAAGTCCTCTGTCGCGGCATCTTCCATAACAGGCTTTTCAGCAGGTTTGCCTAATGCCACTACCGAGTCAATATAATACTTCTCATCTATATTTAAAACCTGTGCTATCTTTTCCCGGTCGATTGCCCCCAGCCAGCAGGATGCTACGCCTTTGCCCCATGCGGCAAGCAGGATATTTTCTATCGCGGCAGCGGCGTCAACAGAAGATTCCTTTTTGATTTCGGTATCAACAAGCACGACAATATAAGCTGCGGGTCTTTGATTTGGCGCGGGATTTCTTTTCGGTCTTATATGCCAGGCCCATTTAAACGCGCTAAAAAGTTCGCCGCAGACTTTCGGCTCATCGACAATTACATATTCAAGCGGCTGAACATTAGCGGCAGCCGGCGCACAGCGCGCCCCCTCGACAAGTTCTATCAGAAAGTTTCTGTCGAGTTTTTCCTGACTGAACCGCCTTACGCTCCGCCGGGTTTTTATTAAATCGAATATATCCATATATTTTTTCAGCTCTGCTGAAAAAATGGGCGATATAGGATTCGAACCTACGACTTCCTGCGTGTCGAGCAGAATCTGACCTTTCTTAACTACTTGTCATTAAAGTAGTTAGTTTTTATATAATAAGGACTTACGAACTGTTTTAGAACTGGATTGTAACTGGTTTCAGAACTGTTTTCAAACTGAAATTGCCACAAAACTGCCACAAATTTTAATCTTGTGTTTAGTATGTTTCAGCTAATTGGTACATTACTGTAAGGACGAAACAAAAAATGGGAAGAGGTTATCTACTTTCCCTTCCTCCAAATTCAGCCCTATCAAGTTCGGATGACTTTTGAGACCTTACGAAACTGTCGAATTAGATAGAATTTTCTCTATATACGATAATAGTTCCACGGTATCGATAGGCTTAGCAAAAGTTATATTGCCTGCGATAACATGGTTTTTCTGGTGTTCTTCGGTCTTGGATATCATGGCAGTCAAAAACATCACAGGGATATTTTTGGTTTTGGGATTATCCCTAAGCTTTCCAGCAACTTCTCCGCCATCCATATCAGGCATCATCACATCAAGTATAATAATGTCGGGAGATCTTGATTCTGCCAAAGTTATAGCATCGCGACCATTGTCCGCAGTAATAACAGTATACCCCTCAGCTACTAATCTTTTCGTGAGCATCAACAACACATCTTTTTCGTCGTCAACAATCAATATTTTACTCATAAAGCCGCCCCTTTCAGTAAAACTGGTTCCGTCTGGTTAGTTTTAAGCAGAGTGAACATAAATTTTGAGCCTTTACCATACTCAGACCCCATACAAATCTTTCCGCCATGCTGTTCAACGATTTCTTTGGAAATTGCAAGCCCAAGACCTGTTCCGCCGGTTTTTTTCTCGTCGGCGCGTTCCAATCGCTCAAACCTGCCAAATTTGCTTTCATTGCAACAAAGTTAGGCGAAATGCTTTTCAGAACTGGGATATCGAGAATCCAGCCGATTAACACAACCGAGCCGCTCAGAAATATACAGATGCTCAATATCTCTGAAACTCTCTTAAATAATTGAGTTATTTTCATGCCTTAACACTCTTTGGTATGTGTGTATGTGCGTCTGAAGTTCATATTTTAATACCCGTTTTATTTGCTATCTTCATAATAGATATTTTCCAGGATCGTATGGTTTAAGGATTTTGAAGCATCGGGCTTTTGGGAAATTCTGCCGTTCGCTAATTTAAGTTCGGCAATAACATCAAAAATCTCGACCCATTCTTTGTATTGCGAAGGATATTGCTGTTCTTCGAAGTCCTCCCACAAAAGCCCTTCGACCTGCTTTCTATATTGCTCGGGAGTAATCTTATAATATTTGGCGATAATCTCACTGGCCTCATTAGGATGTTCCTTGTAAAATTTAAGAGCCTTGAACCAGCCTCGCATTAATCTCTTCACTAATCCCGGATTGTTCTCTACCAAATCCCTTCGTACATTCAAAGTATCAATGATTATAGCCGGGTGTTTTTTGGTGCTCGTTAAAATATGCGAGCCCGGCCTTTTGAGAGCCTCTGTCAGCTGCGGCTCCCATGTTACGCAGGCATCTGCCTCGTCATTTAAAAATGCCTGCGATACTTCTTCCGGCTGCTTAGGCACAATAATCACGTTATTAAGCGATAATCTATTTTTGTGAAACAGGGTTGAAATAAATGTTTCGCCGACATCGTCTCTTGCCAAAGCTATCTTTTTCCCAATTAAGTCTTCCAATTTATTGATATCTTCGACAGCGACTATTCCATCGCCTCCGAACGACCGGTCGATTTTCATAACCCCTACAATCGGCGTATCCTGAGCTGCTTTTGAGATGAGCAAGTCAAGAGTCCCTGCTTCGCAATCGAGCATACCCTGCTTGAAGGCATCACGCCGGGCTGAATCCAATTGCTCATCTATAAAGACAATTTCTATGCCCTCTTCTTTGAAAAACCCTTTCTCGTCGGCAAGATAAAACAGGCCGTAACCCACCCATTCCTGAAAAGCGATAGTAACGCTGGTAAGCTTCGGCTCTTGCGGTTTTTTACCGCAACCGGGTAAAAACGCAATAGCCAACAGAAAGAATAACAGAATATACGTTATGTCTTTACGCAACATAGTTTCACCCCCTAATATATTCGACCGAATCGGCTCTTTTGTCGTCCATAATCAATAGTTATCTTACGAGGCTGCCGGTGCGGTTAAAAGCCGTTCTATCTTATTAGTTAGTTCTTCCGCATCAAATGGCTTGGCTATATAATCATCAGCGCCGAAGCTTTTTGCCTTTTCGTCAGTCATAACCTCACCGTGAGCGGTATATAAGATGATTGGTATGTGCTTTAAATTCTCGTCGCTTTTGACCCGCCTGCATATCTCTGTTCCATACACAATCGGTATGATTAAATCAAGCAGCACCAGGTCAGGTTTTTCCTTCTGAATGATATCGAATGCATCCCTGCCGTTAATAGCGGTTAGAATCTCATAATCAAATTTTCTTAACCTGAGCGATGTAAGCATCAGCACATCCGGCTCATCATCCACAATCAATATTCTTTTCTTACTCATTTTTTTGTCTCCCAATATAATATTCTGATATCATACGGACACCCCCGATGGTGTCGTAAGTTTTAATTCTCTTGCTTTTCTGATCAAATCCTCATCTGTGGCCGCATCGTCGGGATACGCAGCATATCCCCAAAGCATTTTAATGCTACCGGCCAAATTTTTGTCGGCCAGATAGTTATCCAGCACCTGCTCCAATCTGCTCTTTACCCTTAATGTATTTTCTTTATCGCAGTCAGCTAAAACGACAAAAATTTCGCTATGGAGTTTAAAAACATTGTCAACTGCCCGAGGCGGCCTATTCTCTGCCCGGCGCAGATTATTTTCTAAAACGGCTTCCATATCTTTCAGAGCTGAATCTATCTCATCTCTGGATAACTCCTGCTTCAATTTATCAAAGTCAGCGATAGATATGAGAACAAGAGACATTTTCGTATCATTTTTTGATGCATCCTTTATCCCATCGTTAATATATCTCTTTAATAGACCTTCAGTATCACAAACAGGCAAAGTGAACGTAAATATTGAGCCTTTACCAAATGCCGATTCAAACCAGATTGTTCCATTGTGCCGCTCGATGATTTCCCTGGAAATTGCAAGGCCCAGACCTGTTCCGCCCGTTTTTCTCTCACCACCGAGGCCTAACTGCTCAAACCTGTTAAAGATTTTAGACATATCCTCTTTTTTGATGCCGCAGCCGGTATCAGAGACTGAAACACGAATCGAATCACTGTACTGGCTGGTTTTAATTGTGATATTTCCTCTCCTGGTAAATTTCATAGCATTAGTAACCAGGTTTTCCAGGACCTGTATAATTTTATCGCTATCGAAACTGAACATAGGCAGGTTATTATCGAGTTCAAGCAGAAAATCCAGCCCGGTGTTATTTACTACAGAGACCATCGTTTTATAGACGTCTTTAACAACCTTATTTATATCATTAGCTTCAAGGTTAAATTTCATCATGCCGGAGTCGAGTTTCTGAAAATCGAGAACCCCATTGATAAGCCTTGTGAGTCTGTCGACGTTCTTTTTCGAAATGCCGAGCAGTTCTTTTTGTTCTTCGTTAACTTCTCCGGCCAAGCCATCAAATACAAGCGCAATGCCTTCTTTTATGGCTGTCAACGGCGTTCGCAGTTCGTGTGAAACCATGGCTGTAAATTCTGATTTTACTTCCATTGTTTTTTTTAGTTTCTCTTCGGTTTTTTTCCGTTCTGTGATATCTTCGCCGGAACACAGCGACTTAACGGTCTTTTTATCTTCGTCACAAAGTATAGTGTTATGCCAGGCAATAAGCCTTTCTTCGCCGTTTTTAGTCAGGACGGGATTTTCACAGTATTCAAGTTCTTTGGTTTCTCCGGTCTTAATTCTTTTTTCAACCGCTTTTATCTGCTCCCTGATTCTTTCCGGTATAAAAGTATCAAACCAGTCTTTGCCGATAATCTCATTCTCCCGGTATCCGAGTATCTCACAGCCCTTTTTATTAATCAGGCTGACTTTGCCGTCCTGGTCGATAACCAGCAGCATAACTCCGGCCACATCGAGGTATTGCTGTGCCCTGTCTCTCTGTTTCTGTAATTTTATCCTTGCCTGCTTGCGGTCTGTAATATCTCTAAGCAAAGCAAGCCATGCCGGATTATTATTCCATTTGGTCTCAACAACCCGCAGTTCAGCAACCCCGGGTTCTTTGTTATCGCGAATAATATCAATCTCCGTTATTTGGCCGGTGTTAATAGGGAAACGGAAAAATTGACCGACAAGTTTTTTCTCTCCGTTCCCCAAAAAAGTTTCAGCCGCCGGGTTGGTAAACTGCACGATTCCGGTTTTAGCCACGATGACAATGCCGTCGATACTCTTTGCGACTATATTGTGGAAACTTGCGACACTCGTTTCCAAAAAAGTTTTCGCCTCCTGCAAATCCTCTAACATGTTCAAGACAGCCTCTTGAGCGTTAGTCCGCTCGATGATATCCCCGGCGTATTGGCGGATATCATTTGCGGATTTTTCAACCGCTGATACCGGTCTTTTACCTGATGTTGTTTTTGCCCCCATTTTTTATGCCCCCGGAATTTATTGGAAATTCCGTCTTCTATTTTTTAGTTAATTGGGCCTCAAGTTCAGCGATGTGTTCCTTGAGTTCTACCATTTTAAGCTCCCGTCCGACCGCTGCCTTGTGGAACAACTCCAGGTTATGCATATGCTCCCTGGCTTTATCTTCTATTTCCCTGCGATCGGTGATGTCTCTAACTGATACCATATACGCAGGCTTACCTTCCCATTCTGTTTCTACCGTGTGCATTTCCCCAACACCGCGTTTGCTGCCGCTGTGAGTAATTTCGACATCCGTTACTTCTCCAACGATAACAGGAAGATCAAGTTTTTCGCCCAAGACAAGCTTTGGTTTAAATCCGAACATAATTTTTGCCATAGGGTTAAGAAACTTTATGGTCTTATTTTCATCAACCACCATAATGCCGGCATCGCTTTTCTCGACTATATTATGGAAACTGGCTTTGCCGGCTTTTAGTTCTTTTTCGCACTTAGCCAGGGACAAAGCTATTTCTATAACAGCTTTTAATTCTCTATCCTTAAATGGCTTTGCCAGATAGCCGAAGGGTTCTGCTGTTATTGCCCGGTCCACCGTCATATCCTCAATATGGGCAGTGAGATATACAACGGGAATACCAAGGCCTGAACGTATTTGTGCGGCGGCTTCGATACCATCCAGTGAGCCGTTCAGCACAATATCCATCAGCACCAAATCAGGAGGATTCTTTCGAGCTTCCTGGACAGCAGCCGAGCCTGAGGAGACTGCAGTCGAGACATCATAACCTAAATTCTGTAAAGTCCTTTGTATGTCCATAGCGACAATAGATTCATCTTCAACTATCAGGATTTGTTTTTTGTTGTTCATTTTAAGCCCCCTTTTTAAAATTTAATCTTGAATTTTGTTCCTATACTTCTATCCAGTTCAATTTCTCCGCCCAACTGGTTTTTGACTAAAGTATTGACAATCTGAAGCCCCAATGTTTCGGTTTTTTGGAAATCCAGCTCGGCGGGAAGGCCGATACCGTTATCACTGATTATCATCTCAACATAGTCTTCTTCGGCCGGCAGTATAGATACGCCGATATTGCCCTTTGCTCCCTGCGGGAAAGCATACTTGAGAGAATTTGATATCAGCTCATTAATAATCAGGCCGCAGGAAATAGCGGTATCAATGTCCAGTGAAATATTTTCTATATTTATATCTACTGTGATTTTATTCTGAGAAACGTCATAAAACTCAACCAGAGTTTTTACCAGGTCTTTAACATACGTTTTGAAATCAATGTTTGATAAGTTTTCGGAGCGATAAAATTTCTCGTGGATAAGAGCCATTGTCTTGATTCTGTTCTGGCATTCGCTAAAAACTGCGACGGCCTTTTTATCATCGAGCGTTCTCGATTGCAGCCGCAGCAGGCTTGAAATCACCTGCATATTGTTTTTGACCCTGTGATGAAGCTCACGCAGAAGTATTTCCTTTTGACGGAGTGATTCTTCCAGCTTCTCGTTCTGCATCTGCAGCTCTTTGTTTATCTTCATCAACTGCAAATTCTCACCTTTTATTTTCATTTTATATGAATTAACACTTTTAATTTATGTTTCCACCTGGTAATTCGCTTAAGGTCCAGTAGCGTTTGATTTCTTCGATTTTTTCGATAAAGTTTTTACTATTGCCCGGCTTGGTCATATAACCGGCAGCACTAAATTCGAAGCTTTTCTCTATATCCTGCGGGTCGTCAGATGTTGTCAGAATTACAACAGGTATCTTTTTTAACTGGTCATCGGCTTTTATAACTTTTAGAAATTCCAGGCCGCTCATTTTCGGCATATTTAAATCTAAAAGAATAAGACACACTCTGCTATTACTATTGTTTCTCATATAATCCAGAGCTTCCTGGCCATCGTTCACACAGACCAAAGGATTTGGAATCTTTAGCTCTTTAAATGCACGGTTAACCATCATTATGTCCACACGGTCATCTTCAATAAGCAATACTGGTCTGGAGTTTCGCATTTTCCGCTCCTATATTTTGTTTCGGTAGTGTAAAGAAAAACGTGCTTCCACGGCTCGGTTCTGATTCAACCCAGATTTGACCTCCGTATAGTTCTATAATCTTCTTTGCGATGGTAAGGCCTGCGCCGGTACCTTCGAATTTATCCTTGGGCTGCAAAGTCTGGAATATCTGGAAAATCTTTTCGAAGTATTTTTCTTCAATTCCGGGGCCATTGTCAGCAATACTGAATTTCCAGAAATCATCTTCTGAAACGCAGCTGATTTTCACCCGGCCCTGCGGCTTGTCTATATATTTCACAGCGTTGTTAATCAGGTTCTTAAAAACCTGCGAAATGTCAGTTTCTTCGCACTCAATTACAGGAAGTTCGTTTTCGATTGTAATCACGATGTTTTTCGGCGGAGCAATCGTATCGATTGCTTCTGAAACAAGCTGATTCAGGTTTACATGGGCTGGTTTTCGCTTTATCCTTCCAATTCTGGAATATTGCAGAAGACTATCAATTATGTTATACATTCGCTCCGTGCGTGCCAAAAGCATGTTCATTTGCTCCCTGACGTTTTTATCAAACTTGTCCCCATATTCAGTTAATATCCATTCCGCCAGCTTTTCAATTCCGCTTATCGGAGTTTTTAAATCGTGGGCTGTTATGTAAGTTAAATCATGGAGCTCACGGTTTGCACAAGTTAATTTTTCCACCGTTGCCTCTAACTCCTCATAAGCACTTTTCAGAGATGCTTCGGCTCTCCCGCGTTCGGTGACATCACGGAAATTCCCCAATAAATATGGTTTTCCTTCCAGCATTATTGGAATTGAGCTAATATCAGCATAAAAGATACTGCCATCTTTTCGTTTTACGGGCATATTCGGTGCTATTTCGATCTCTTTTAGCCGCTGCTTTTCGAACTGGTCTGTTACATAAGGCAGGCTCTCTCTGGGATGGATGTCCGTAACGGCAAGGCTCTTAATCTCCTCAACTGTGTACCCAAGCATCTGGCAAATCTTTCTATTGGCCATATAAAATCGCCTGCTTTCTGCATCCGCTACAAGCATACCATCATTCGCGATATCGAAAAGGCTCCTGAATTTCTGCTCAGATTCTCTCAATACCTCCTTCGCCTTCTTGCGTTCGGTAATGTCCTGAAAAGACCCGCGAACTTTTATTATCTTGTTATTCTCAAAAACGGGAGCACCTGAAATCCTGACCCACTTGTTAATTCCTTTTGCGGTGGTTATTTCCAATTCCAATTCATAAACCTTGTTGAATTCGATAGCCTTTTTCATTGTTGTTTCAATCTTTTCCCGAGATTCTTTGGAATAAAGGCTAAGGCCTATTTCTATGTTGTTTTCCTGATCCGGATTCAAATCATGAATACGAAAAACCTCATTTGTCCACTTGTTTTGACGTGTTTTTACATCAAATTCCCATGCCCCTATTTTCGCTATTTCTCCCATCTTTCTTAATAATTCTTCTTTTTCTATCAATTCATTTGCGATTTTTACCTGCTCTTCCTGATTACTCAGCAATTTACCAAAACAAAGACTTCCGAGCGGCAGTATCAGCAATACAGGCAAAGTTATTGTTTTGTAGGCCTTTATTACTACTTCTTGTGGCAAAGTGAGCATCCAAAACAGCATATTAATATGAACAATGAAACCAAATATATAAAGGTTAACTGTATTGGTTAGTTGGGGTTTAGACTTACGTAAATAATTAAACAGGAGCCCAATTAGAGCGGATGAGATTATAACACATATTCCCGTGAACATTCCCCCGCCCCCGGTCCATATTCTATGGGC
>JBAVNP010000293.1:0-2694 GCA_049691175.1 Sedimentisphaerales bacterium | reverse complement strand
ACCGATAACTGATAACTATTTTATTATATAGATTATATGCAATAACCCCGGCCAAGGAAAGGGAAAATCGAGAATCCCCCGATGAGATAGCGGCGGCATCTCACGGGGCAAGGAAAGTCGAAAATTGAGGGCAAAAATCGCATAAAAAACCGAAAAAGTGAGGTCTTTTTTAGCGTTTAAATCCTTGACTTTAAACCCCTTTGCCAATACACTTTACAGCTTCAATATTACCGTAATTTTTGATATTTAACTACCAACTGTAACTATTTGCCAGAAAAGGACTTATATATTATAAATCCTAAATTCTAATATCTAAATCCTAAACAATATCGAATGACCGAAATTCAAATATCTCAAACGAGTGATTTCGGGATTTTGTACTTTAAATTTTGAGTGAAGAATCATGGACGAACCGAAAAAGACTGAACGAATAGAAGAAATGCGAATTCTTGATGAGATGAAGAATTCGTATATGAATTACGCGATGAGCGTGATAGTTTCGCGTGCTTTGCCGGATGTGCGGGATGGTCTTAAGCCATCGCAGAGGCGAATAATGGTTGCGATGAACGACCTCAATCTCGGCCCGCGCAGCAAGCACAGAAAATGCGCCAAAATCGTCGGCGATACAGGCGGAAATTATCATCCGCACGGCGACCAGGCGACTTATGGAACGCTGGTGAGGCTGGGGCAGGATTGGAATATGCGGCATTGTCTCGTTGACCCACAGGGGAATTTCGGGAGTATTGACAATGACCCGCCGGCGGCGATGAGATATACGGAAGCACGAATGTCTGCGGAAGCGATGGAGATGCTCGAGGATTTGAATCGGGACACCGTTGATTTTGTGGCGAATTACGATGAGACCAGAACCGAGCCGACGGTTCTGCCTTCGAGGTTTCCAAATTTATTAGTTAATGGTTCTACGGGCATTGCTGTAGGTATGGCGACGAATCTTGCGCCGCACAATCTGGGCGAGGTTTGCGAAGCGCTGCTGATGGTAATAAAAGACCCGAATTGCGGGTTTAAAGATATAATGAAAGTTCTGCCTGGCCCGGATTTTCCGACCGGCGGAATAATTTGCGGCAGGAAAGGCATCAAGTTAGCCTATTCGACCGGCAAGGGACATCTGACAGTCCGCGGCAAGGTCGACATCGAGGAGCATAAAAGAGACCGCAAGAGCATCATCATCACTGAGATTCCGTATATGATAGTCAAAACGGCGATTGTGTCGAAGGTCGCCGAGCTTGTTGAAGCGGGAACTCTGACTGAGGTTTCAGATGTGCGAGATGAGTCGGACAGGAATGGGATGCGGATTGTTGTAGAATTGAAAAGAGACGCGGAAGAACAAATTGTCCTTAATAAACTGTATCAATATACTCCGCTGCAATCCACCTTCGCGATATCAAATGTCGCGCTTGTAAATAACAGGCCTGAAACACTGAATATAAAACAGTTACTCCAATTATTCATCGACCACCGCAAAGAAGTAATCCGCAGACGAAGCAGATTCCTTCTAACCAAATGCCGAAACAGGGCACATATCCTCGAAG
Source organism: Sedimentisphaerales bacterium (assembly GCA_049691175.1). GTDB lineage: Bacteria > Planctomycetota > Phycisphaerae > Sedimentisphaerales > UBA12454 > JAPLMW01. Next base: position 1,144 of record JBAVNP010000293.1, on the reverse strand, counting down.
GACTAATCCTTGCTGTAAGCGATATAGACGAGATAATAAACCTTATAAAGAAATCGCCTGACGCCCCGACCGCAAAACTAAACCTTATGAAAAAACCGTTGCGGCTGGCGGAATCGGCAACACTACGAAAACTGCTGCCGGCAGAATTCGTAAAACGGGCAAGCGGCGAAGACCAATTTTTGACCGGGCCGCAGGCTGACGCGATTTTGAGTATGCAGCTTTCGAGGCTGACGGGGCTTGAGATTGAAAAACTCGGGCAGGAATACGCGGCACTCGTTGAGGAAATATCGGGATATGAAGCGATCTTAGCGAGTGAAAAACTTGTGTTGGATATAATCACCGAAGACCTCTACGAACTAAAGGAAAAATACGCGGACAAACGCAGGACGGTTATCGCTGAAGAGACTGAAGATATCGATATCGAGGATTTAATCGCAGATGAACAGGCGCTTGTTACGGTAAGTCATAGCGGATATGTCAAACGAATGCCGGTGGATACCTATAGGAAACAAGGACGGGGCGGCAAAGGCGTTATCGGGTCGGATACGAAAGAAGGCGACTTTATCGAGAGTCTCTTTACGGCTTCGACACATGATTACCTGATGGTGTTTACCAATAGGGGAAAATGCTACTGGCTCAAAGTTTATAATATTCCGCAGCTTTCGCGGCAGAGCAAGGGCAGAAGCATCGCAAACCTGCTGAATCTCGGCGACCAGAAGGTAACTTCGATTATAAACGTCGATAAATTCGACGAACGAAATATCGTTATGGCGACGCGCGACGGGACTATTAAGAAATCGCCGCTTTCGCTTTACGCCAACCCGCGAGCGAGCGGAATTATCGCGATAAAACTTGAGCCGAGCGATGATTTAATCGGCGTGGCACTGACGAGCGGGAAAAACCATATCATTCTCGGCACTAAAGACGGTATGGCGATTCGATTCGATGAATCACAGGCAAGGCCGATGGGCAGGGGAGCACACGGCGTAAGAGGCATAAAACTGCGTAAAGGCGATGCTGTTGTAGATATGGTTATCGCGGAAGAAGCGGCCGCTGAGGGACAGGCGGCGCTGCTAACCATCTGTGAAAACGGACACGGCAAGAGAACTACGCTCGAAGATTACCGAGCGCAGGGCAGAGGCGG
>JBAVNP010000292.1:0-1780 GCA_049691175.1 Sedimentisphaerales bacterium | reverse complement strand
TCTTTAAAAACTTTTTTGCGTTCATGCTTTCTCATTGACTGGTTAGCCCCGCCAATACCTTGGCGGGGTTCATTTAGCCGTCGCCACTCGGGGCGGCGATTTGTACTTCCTTACTTCTCTACTTCCTTGCTTCTTTACTTCCTTATTTATCCTGAGCTTGTCGAAGGACTTCCTTTTTCCCTCTGCACCAGCTTATACAATCCTTCACTAAGCTCCTTTACTCCTTTGCCCGTTACCGCTGATATCGCGAATATCTTTTTGCGGAACTTCTTTTTGATTTTTTTTAACTGTTCGCCGTCCGGGTCGAGGTCGATTTTATTTAAAACTATAACCTCTTTCTTTTTGCCAAGCTCTTTACTGTAAGCCAGCAGTTCTTTTCGTATTGTTTTATAGTTATCGGCAGGCTTGCTTTCATCCATCGGCATAATATCTAATATATGAACGATGATTCTCGTTCTTTCTATATGTTTTAGAAAATCGATGCCTAATCCGGCACCACTATGTGCGCCTTCAATCAGTCCCGGCAAATCCGCCATTACGAATCTGCGGTAATCGCTCAGTTCCACAATTCCCAGCATTGGCTCTAATGTCGTGAATGGATAGCTTGCGATTTTCGGCCTCGCCGCCGAGCATCGTGAAAGCAGCGTGCTTTTGCCAGCGTTTGGCAGACCTACTAATCCGATATCGGCTATCAGTTTTAGAACAAGTTGGACATTTCTTTCCCCGCCGGCCTGTCCTTTTTGAGCGAAGCGTGGCGTTTGTCTCGTTGAGGTTGCGAAGTTTTGATTACCTTTACCGCCTCTGCCGCCTCTGCATATTTTCACTTTCATTCCGGGCTTGTTAAGGTCTATTAAGAGAAGATGTTCGAGGCCTTCGTCATAGACCTGCGTTCCGGCTGGGACTTTTATAATAAGGTCTTTCCCTGCCAAACCCGAGCAATTTTTTCCGCCTCCCTGCTCGCCGTTTTCTGCGTTCCAGTGATGTCTGCCCGCGAAGTCCAGCAGCGTATCCACATCTTCCGTCGCCTCAAGCCAAACGTCTCCCCCTCGCCCGCCGTCACCGCCGGACGGACCGCCTTTGGGAATATACTTTTCGCGCCTGAACGCAATACAGCCATTGCCGCCGTCGCCGGCCTTTATCCGAATTTTTGCTTCATCTATAAACATATTAGTTTAGGGTATAGGGTACAGGGTTTAGGGTTTAAAACAACTATACAAAAAAAGGATGGCTTTGTGCCATCCTTATTTTTAACCTGCAAAATAATCAGCCTACGCATCTATATGCACTTTCTTGCCCTTAAACCTTACTACGCCAAGTTTCAAAGCAAAAAGCGTGTCGTCTCTGCCGATACCGACGTTAAAGCCGGGATGCCAGACAGTGCCCTTTTGACGGACAAGTATAGCGCCTGCCTTTGCCACCTCGCCAGCATATAACTTAATGCCCAGATTCTTCGCATTGCTGTCCCTGCCGTTGCTGCTCGAGCCTTGTCCCTTCTTATGCGCCATGTAAACTCCTTTAAATAAAGAGGTTATAATTTCTTTAAAATTCAGAATACAGTTTTATACCAGAAAATAATACTCGTGTCCAGAGAAATTTGTTCGGTTTTCCGCCTGCGGCGGATAAAAATCAGAGGACTAAATATTTTTGAAGCTGCATAGGCTGCGTTTTCATTTATTAATCTCTTTTAAGAGGTTGTCTGCAAATTGGGGGTTCAGGGATTTAAGAATATTATATTCCGCCAGAGCAGAATTTTTGTCGCCTATTTTCAGGTAGGCAACGC
>JBAVNP010000291.1:0-7556 GCA_049691175.1 Sedimentisphaerales bacterium | reverse complement strand
GACGCGAAGGATTTCGACGATGCCATAAGCCTTGAAAAAAATCCTGATGGGACTTTTACTCTCGGCGTTCATATCGCCGATGTCAGCAGTTTTGTTGAACCTGATTCGCCTCTTGACCTTGAGGCTGAAAACAGGGGCAACAGCGTCTATCTGCCCGGTCTTGTTTTGCCGATGCTGCCGGAGGTTCTCAGCAACGGTGTTTGCAGTTTGCAGCCCAGCCAGCCCAGACTTGCAAAATCGGCCTTTATAACTTACGGCTCTGCCGGCAAGGTTTTGAAAACAGATTTTGCCAGCTCAATTATCCGCTCGACAGCGAGACTTACATATACCGAGGCCGACAGAATCCTCAAAGGCCAAAAAACGGACAGGCCCCTCGAAGTCATCTCACTCCTGCGCGATATGGGAAAACTTGCGAAGATAATAGAAACCCGGCGTAACAGCGAAGGTATGCTTCATCTCGATTTGCCGGAAATGGAGCTTGTCTTCGATAAATCAGGCAGGGTTATTGATGCCCATCCCGCCGATACAAGCTATCCTCATACGATGATTGAAATGTTTATGGTCGAGGCAAATGAAGCAGTCGCCCGGCTTCTCAATAGTTTAAATGTTCCCTTTATGCGAAGGATTCACCCAGACCCTGACTCATTAAGTTTAAAAGGCCTTTCGCAGACGCTTAAAATGTTTGGCGTTTCAGCGCCGAAAAATCCCGACAGGTTCGATTTGCAGAATATTCTTTCCCATATAAAGGATAAACCCGCCGCATTTGCGGTAAATATTTATATTTTGCGTTCTCTCGCCCGCGCGGAATATTCACCGCTGTCCATCGGCCATTACGCACTTGCCTCGAAGCATTACTGCCACTTTACAAGCCCCATTCGCAGATACGCCGATTTACTCATCCACAGACTTCTTAATATGTATCTTGAAGGCGGGATGAAAGCGGAAATCCCGACTGAATCGCAGCTTACCGAAATCGGCAAACATATTAGTTTCACGGATAGAAGGGCCGAAGATGCGGAGGACGATTTGCGTACAGTTCTGATTTTACTTCTTTTCAAAAAACGTCTCGGCGAAACCCTTGAAACGGTTGTCAGCGGCCTTGCCAATTTCGGCGTTTTTGTTCAGTGTATAAAATTCGGCGTTGAAGGTTTAATTCCGCTTGACCTGCTCGGCAAAGACAAATTTATTTACGACCACCGCGAGCAATGTGTTTATGGCCAGCGCAGCGGAAAAATTTTCCATATCGGTATGCCTTTAACTGTCAGAATTGTATCTGTCAATATTGCCGCAAGGCAGTTGAATGTTATCCCGCTTGACCAGCCGTCCCGGGCCGCAGGCACGATGGAAAAACCAAAGGGAAAATTTGCCCATCAGAAAAAGACGAAAAATAACAATAGATTCAGGAAAAGGAAAAAATGAAAACGGCAAAAATCTTGAAAACAGTATTAATTTTAAGTCTTTTCATCCAATCTTTTCTCTTTGCCTCAACGGATTACCCGCAGAACATTATTCTTATAATCGTTGACGGCGGCGGATTTACTCATATCGACGCGATAGACTATTACCAGTACGGCAAAAAGGGCGGTCAGAACTTTGAAAAATTCCCCGTCCGACTTGCCGTTACTACATATCCGGCCGGCGGCTCCTACGACCCGAATAAAGCCGCACAGGATTTCAATTACGTAAAAACTGGTTTAATTACAGACAGTGCTGCCGCGGCTACGGCTCTGGCAGCAGGCGTCAAAACCTCAAACGGCACGTTAGGCCTCGATGTCAACGACATCAGACTTGAAAATGTTATCGAAAAATGTGAAAAGCTCGGTATAGCAACAGGCGTAGTTACAACTGTGGAAATAACTGATGCCACGCCGGCAGGTTTTGTCGCGCATGCAAAGTCCCGTCGCGATTATGAGCAGATTGCTGATGAAATGATTAACAAAAGCGCCCTCGAAGTTATTTTCGGCTGCGGCAATCCGTTTTTTGACGACGACGGCAAAAAACTCGATAAGCCGGGCAATTTTAAATATGTCGGCTCGAAGAAAATCTGGGATTCGCTCGTCAAAGGCACTGCCGGCGCCGATGCTGACGGCGACAAAGTCGCTGATAAGTGGACTTTGATTCAAAGCAGACAGGATTTTATAAGTCTTGCCGACGGCAATACGCCGAAGCGCATTATTGGTATCGCTCAGGCTGCAACTACTCTGCAGGAAAAACGCAGCGGCGATTCGACTATACCTTTCAATGCCCCGCCCAATCAAAACGTGCCGAATCTTTCCGAGATGACAAAGGCCGCCCTTAATGTTCTCGATGATGACAATGATGGATTTTTTATTATGGTTGAGGCAGGCGCCGTTGATTGGGCCTCGCACGGAAATAGCAGCGCAAGAATGATTGAGGAAATGAGGGATTTCACCAGAGCGGCTGACGCCGTTATTGACTGGGTTCAGACAAAAAGCAGTTGGCAAAAAACCCTTGTGATTATAACATCAGACCATCAGACAGGATACCTGACCAACGTTTTGAATAGCGGCAGTGGAACACTGCCGCCGATGCGGTGGAACAGCAAAGACCATACGAAGTCGCTTGTATTTCTCTTTGCGAAGGGGCAAGGCTCAGAGCTGTTTGAGCAGCAGGCAAAAGGCAAAGACTTGTTTTACGGCTCTTTTATAGACAACACCGATATAGCGAAAGTTATCTTTGCTCTTCTTGAGCGAAGGGTTTCGGTAAAGAAATGAATCCCGCACCTTCTAAATATTCGATGTTTCCGAATTCTCTTTTAAAAATTTGAATAGAAAGAAGGTGCGGGATGAAAATTATTTTGTTACTTATCGGCAGTTTGCTTTTCACAGTTTCATTTGCTGCGCATATCTATATAAAGTTGAAGCTTCGTCCGAAACAGGATTCTGATTTCGATGATATATACTGGGAATTTGAGGAAACTGCCCCCGGCTTTGCCAGATATAATCGCCTGTCGCAGATAGCCTTTACAGGAATGATTTTTGGTGCGATTCTGCTGTTTTTAGCCGTTGTTTTTTGAAAACTGCCAATCTGGCATAAAGACAAAAGCAGTCTTGTTATACAAGTCCATATTTTTCAGACACTTGCATTTTTCCTGTTTCGGGCATATTCTTTGCTCTATTGTCTTTCAGAATAGAAAGGAAATACGATGCAGTTCGACAAATTTACATTAAAGGCTCAGGAGGCACTGGCCACGGCTCAGCAGATAGCAATGGCGAAGTCTAACACGGTTCTTTCGCCGCTGCACCTGCTCGCTGCCGTTTTGCGCGACGATGATGGCGTTGTGGTTATGATACTCAAACGAATCGGCGCTAATGTCGCTCGTATAAAAGAGATGACTGATAGCGAAATCAATCGCCTTGCCGCAGGCAATGTCGGCTCTCAGATTATGCCCGACCCCGCCTTTAATCAAATCGTCCTTGATGCGCAGAACCGCGCCGAAAAAATGGGCGATGAATATTTAAGTGTCGAACATATTTTTCTATCTCTCGCTTCGGTCAGCAGCAGTGCAAAGGAAGTTTTATCGGTTAATTCTATTACGCCTCAGCAGATTGAAGCTGCCTTAAAGCAAATCCGCGGCTCGGGAAAAATCACCGATGAAAATCCCGAAGGAAAATACAAGGCTCTCGAAAGATACGGCATAGACCTTGTCGAGCTTGCCCGTGCAGGAAAGCTCGACCCCGTTATCGGCAGGGAGGAGGAAATCAGGCGTTGTATGCAGGTCTTGAATCGGCGCACGAAAAATAATCCCGTGCTGATTGGCGAACCCGGCGTCGGCAAAACCGCAATCGTCGAAGGTCTTGCCCAGAGAATTGTGGCAGGCGATGTCCCGGCAGGTCTGAAAGATAAAAAAGTGGTTGCGCTTGATATGGGCGCCTTGGTAGCAGGCACGAAATATCGCGGCGAATTCGAGGACAGGTTCAAAGCGGTTCTCAAGGAAGTTATCGCATCCGAGGGTGGAATCGTATTATTTATCGATGAATTGCACACCGTAGTAGGTGCCGGCAGAGCCGAAGGCGCCGTCGATGCAGGCAATTTACTAAAACCTTCGCTTGCCCGCGGCGAACTCCGCTGTATCGGTGCGACAACGATTGATGAATACCGCAAGCACGTCGAAAAGGACGCCGCCCTTGAAAGAAGATTTCAGCCGATTCTGGTTAATCCGCCTTCCGTTGAGGAAACTATCGCGATACTTCGCGGCCTCAAAGATAGATACGATACTCATCACGGCGTAAGAATTGCCGATGGCGCGCTCGTTGCCGCTGCGACACTTTCGAACAGATATATTTCCGACAGATGGCTGCCGGACAAGGCTATCGATTTAATTGACGAGGCCGCCTCGAAACTGCGGATTGAAAACGATTCGCTTCCGGCCGAGCTTGACGACATACGCAGAAAAATAATGCAGCTCCAGATTGAAAAGGAGGCTCTGAAAAAAGAATCCGACCCTGCCAGCAAAAAGCGTCTTGAGAATCTCGAAAAGCAGCTGAAGGAATTGCAGCAGAATGATAAAGAACTTACCGCCAAATGGGAAAGCGAAAAAACCGACATAAATGTGATAAAGCAGTTAAAGGAAAAAATCGACCGTGCCAATACTGAGTTTGAAGAGGCCCAGCGCAAAGGCGACCTTGAAGCAGCCGCGAGATTAAAATACAGCACAATCACAGATTTGCAAAAACAGCTCAGGCAGAAAGAAGAGCAGCTTGCCGAAAGCGACACCGGCAAAATGATTCGCAACGAGGTTACCGAAGAGCATATTGCCCAGGTCGTCTCGAAGTGGACGGGCGTTCCTGTTTCAAAATTACTCAGCGGCCAGCGCGAAAGACTAATGCGTATGGAAGACGAGATACACAAGCGTGTCATCGGCCAGGACGAAGCCGTCAGCGCATTGTGCAATGCCGTCCGCAGAAACCGCGCAGGCCTCGGCGATTCCGACAGGCCTATCGGCGTATTTTTATTCCTCGGCCCGACCGGCGTCGGCAAAACCGAGCTTTCGAAGGCCCTTGCGGAATTTCTCTTTAACGACCCCAATGCTATGATACGGGTTGATATGAGCGAATTTATGGAGCAGCACAGTATTGCTCGTTTAATCGGCTCGCCCCCCGGCTACGTCGGTTACGAAGAAGGCGGCAGATTGACTGAGGCCGTCCGCAGAAAACCCTATTCGGTTGTCCTGCTCGATGAAATTGAAAAGGCGCATCCCGATGTATTCAATGTCCTGCTCCAGGTTTTTGATGAAGGCAGGCTTACCGATGGTCACGGCAGAACGGTTGATTTCAAAAACACCGTGATAATAATGACCAGCAACATCGCCAGCGAGCAGATTTTAAAACTTACAGAGGAAAAAGGCGCCGATTGGGAAATCGAAGCGCACGTTAGGGATGTTCTTGGTCAAATCTTTAAGCCTGAATTCCTGAACAGGATTGATGAGAGCATTGTATTTCATATTTTAACTAAGGAGAACCTTGAGAAAATTGTCGATATTCAGGTTGCCCGTCTGGCACAGCGTTTGCGCGACCGGCACATAAACGTTGAGTTTACCGGCAATGCTAAAAAGCAGTTGATGGATGAAGGTTACGACCCTGCCTTTGGCGCCAGACCCTTGAAGCGCGCTATTCAGCAAAGGCTCGAAAACAAACTCGCCGCCGAATTGCTCGAAGGCAAATTTGCCGAAGGCGACACAATAAAAATCGATGCCAACGCACACAACTTTACATTTACAAAAGTGAATTCCTGATTCTTGCCCCCGGCGCAAAAAAAACGGCGGAGCTTTGTAAGCTCCGCCTTTTTGCTTTATGGCTCGTTGCTTTTAGCGTTTTAGCATCTTGCCTGCTTTATCCTGCATACTTTCTGCCTTGTGTCCCTGCCGCCGAGACGGATAAGCAAGGTTCAGCTAAACATGACCGTTTATGGTCTTCCGAGCCATCTTTTTTATTCTTGTCCGCAAAACATATCGGTAAACGATGTTGGAAAAGATAAATCTTTTTTCATACAAATTTGATATTGTCGGCAAACCGTTTATACTGGTAAATAGAGGCAAAATAGGTTAAGAATAACGGGTCTTGATTTTGTAAAAAGGATGGGAAATATGCTGAATTTCACCTATTGCAACCCGACAAAAATAGTTTTCGGCAAAAGCGCAATCGCGAAAATTAATGAGCTTATAATATCGGACGCAAAAATTCTTTTAACTTACGGCGGCGGCTCGATAAAGAAAAACGGCGTTTACCGTCAGGTTAAAACCGCGCTGAAAAAACGAATGGTTGTGGAATTCGGCGGTATCGAGCCGAACCCTGCTTATGAAACTCTCGTAAAAGCAGTTCAGCTCGGCCGAAGAAAGAAAATTGATTTTATTCTCGCCGTCGGCGGCGGTTCAGTGCTCGACGGTTCGAAATTCATCGCTGCCGCCATTCCTTACAAAAATAAAAACCTGTGGGAAATCGTGGCCAAACGCGGCCAAACTGTTAAATCCGCCGTCCCCCTTGGGACGGTTCTTACGCTGCCTGCGACAGGTTCGGAAATGAACGCCTTTGGCGTTATATCAAAATTAAGCACAGCGGAAAAGCTCGCCTTCGGCTCTCCGCTCTGCTACCCAAAATTTTCCATACTCGACCCGCAGACAACTTATTCGCTTGATAGAAAGCAGTTGCGCAACGGCATCGTCGATACCTTCGTCCACGTTGCCGAGCAGTATGCGACAATTGACCTCGGCACGCCTTTGCAGGATAGATACGCCGAGTCGATTTTCAAAACGCTTATCGGCATTGCCCCCGCTGTAATGAGCGGCAAAAAAAATTACGATATTCGTGCGACCTTTATGTGGACCGCGACGCAGGCCCTGTGCGGCCTTTTAAGCTGCGGCGTTATAGGCGATTGGAGCACGCACGGCATAGGCCACGAAATCACGGCGTTCTTCGGCCTCGCCCACGCCGAGACTCTTGCGGTTGTCCTGCCCGCTCTTTGGAAATATGAAATTAATAACAAAGCCGACAAACTCGCTATGCTCGCTCAAAACGTCTGGGGCGTAAAGAAAGGCACTAAAAAACAGAAAGCCGCTGCTGCGATAAAACGCACCGTTGAATTTTTTAATTCACTTGATATGCCGACCTCTCTGAGGGATTATAATATTACCCGAAAAGATATTGAAAAAGTTGTTGCTCGTTTCGCCCAAAGAGGCGGCTCCTTCGGCGAAAATGGAGATATTGATGCAAAGGCCGTAAGAAAAATATTAAATATGTGCTTGTAGAGGTGTGGATACGTGTCCCGCACCTTCAAGTATTCAAATTTGAATCAAATGAAGATGCGGGATTGAATGAAAAAACAGTGCGGAATTTAATGTTTCTGGTGAAATTTTAAAAGAAAGAAGGTGCGGGATGAGAAATAAAGAATTAAAAATTAAAGCTAAAAAAAATTGGAATTCCATATTTTTTATATTTTCTCTTTTATTTCTTATTTTGTTTTCAGCCGGCTGGTCGGCAAAACGAAATGTCAATCTCGACGATTTTTTAAAGGAGCTTACCGTTGTAAATGTCAAAGGC
>JBAVNP010000290.1:0-7250 GCA_049691175.1 Sedimentisphaerales bacterium | reverse complement strand
TTTTTCCAAATTGCTTGAAGGAGTCCAGCCGTAAGGATCAGAGAAAGAAGATTTATACGGTTTATAATTTTCAGTTGTTGTTTTATATGAGGTTGACGGTGCTTTGTAAGTTGCGTAATTACTGCTGCCCTGGTGAAGCTCCGGCACAACACCTGTTATCCGGGGTGCGTAGCTGTCTTCTTCCGCGCAGCCGATAAGCAGAACTGCTGTCATCGGCAAATAAGCTGCAGCAACCAATGCCAATATTCTTTTGAACACTAAAATACTCCTGTAGATTATTCTTAATTTCGGCAAAATACAGGGTAGGCTTTATGCAACCCTAAGCTCGTGCGGATTTATCCGTCTCGCAGGCGGATTTACTGTTTAACTTGACCATATGAACGGAGTTGCCGGACTGATTGTATTCGACGGCATCCATATAGGACCTGATTAGCAGAACGCCTCTGCCGCAGGTTTTATAGATATTATCGCCCAAACGTGGGTCAGCGAGATGGTCAGAATCGAAGCCTTTGCCCTGGTCGGTAACCCACAAATCAATCTTTTCAGGAGACAAATCATACTCAATAACAACATCTCTGGCGGGGTCCTGTTTGTTGCCGTGTTTGACCGCATTTACGACAGCTTCTTCCATAGCAAGATGAATCGCAAACAGGTCATCATCCGAATATCTGAGCTGCTGGATATGGCATAGAATCTTAGCGCATATATGTCTAAGTTCCGGTACTACGCCCTTTGAAATAATCTTTTCATGAATACAGGCTTTTAAAGTCATAATAATGTATTATCGACCTAAATAAACTGCCGCATAACCTGCCGGACGAACAAAATAAGGCTATTTGAGAGACTGCATCGCCTTTTTGACATCGGGATAGATATCAAAAATCTCGTCAAGCCTTGTGATTTTGAAAATATCGTAAATTTTCGAGCCGATGCTGCAAAGTTTCAGCCGACCCTTGTTCTCGTTAATTCTCTTGCTTACCCTTATCAGCAAGCCCAGGACGGCACTGGAAAGAAAATTAACGCTGCTGAAATCAATCACAAGATTTACGGGGCCGTCAACCAGAGGCATTATAGAGTCTTCAAGAGCCCTGATATCCTCGTCATCAAGAATTTTCTCATCAGTTAAAGTAACTACTGTAGCGTTTTGAGCATAGTAAACACTTATCCGCGGTTTTACCTCTTCCATAGGTTTTACTCCAAAATTTTGTCCCCAAAGTAATAATAGTAGGCGAAACATAACAGGAAGTCAAGCAAAGAGCAACCTGTTAATTTTTCAGACCCATCTAAAAAAACTATTGAAGGTCGCGATAAGTTTTGGTAGTAATGTTCTGGTCATTTAAGAGTTTCTGGATATTTTTAGTTCCGTTTATACCCTGAATTACAACTAAAACAGCCTTTATTTGTCATAGATGGATAAATTTGATTTTAGATATAAAATCTGAAAAATTCTGAACATATTATTATAAAATATAGTACAATAGTAAAGATATCCTGATATACTGTTATAAGTCATATAACCGCTATCTTAACTAAGGTTTACGGGGTTAATTTCAGTTAGAGCGTAAAAATGTGTGTCTGATGTCTTTAAATTTGTCGGACTAATCTGAACATAGTAAACAATTTGTTTTGGAGGATAAAAAAATGAAGATAAGCAGGTCAACAGGTTATGCATTGGTAGCCGTAGGATATGTAGCACAGTATTACAGAGAAGGTGCGGTATTAGCCTCACGTGTATCCAAGCAATATAACATTCCACTGGAATATCTGCTGAAGATTCTTCAACAACTCGTCCGAGCCAATGTGCTCCGCAGCAAACGAGGCCCACGCGGCGGATTCTTCCTCGCTAAGCCGGCAGAAAATATCTCGCTGCTCGAAATCATCGAAGCTGTGGATGGCCCAATATTCAGCCAGCTGCAACTGGCCGAACAAACTAACAATGAGCCATTCAGCCTAAAGATGGAAAAAGCCTGCCGACAGGCGTCCGAACGAGTCCGAGAAATCTTTGCTGCCTCAAAACTTTCAGAAATGCTTTCTGACTAAAGTCCGCCTTAATGAGAATAAAGGATTTTCAGAAACTGATAGCCGAAAGGTATCAGAAGCGGGATAGGCAGCGCGGAACGCCAAAGACCTTTATGTGGTTCGTTGAAGAGGTTGGTGAACTTGCCACAGCCCTTGCAGATGAAAAAACCACTAAAAAACAAAAGGAAGAAGAGTTCGCAGACATTCTCGCCTGGCTGTGCACACTTGCCAATATAAACGATGTGGATATCGAAAAGGCGTGCTTAGATAAATACCACAAGAAACGGCCGAAGGGATTCAAATAAAATCCCTTAACCACCAAAGGATTAACTAAAATCAATTTTTTTGGCGGAGGATTTTGGCGAGGGAAAATATAAACAGACTAAGAATCACCAGCCAGCTTACAATCATAAATATCCAGCCGTCAGGACGCATTTTGCACCTTTCTGCTTTCTTTTTTGCCAAGCCCTTTGAACCATTAGGACCAAAACACCAAAAAATAATACAAGACCAATTCTTGTGGCCAAGACGTACGGCCTGCTTTCAGGCGAGACATTTTTCATTAAAATCACATCGCGCCAATCCTGCCAGAACCACATGCCCAAAACAACGAGCAAAAAGACAGGCGTGATATATTTAATAATAAAGCGATAAATTCGGGGAATTGTAATATCCGAGCCGACGTGAAGCTCAGTCCAGGCTTTTTCCATTCCAAAGACCCAGGCGAAAAGAATCGACTCAATCGTGGCAAAGACGATAAGACAAACATTAACGCTCCAGAAATCCAGTTCGTCCAAAACACCCTGCCCAAGAAAGAATATGACAGGCTGGCATAATGCAAAAGTAACTACACCAAATACCCAGCTTGCCTTTTTCTTTGAAAAATTAAATTCATCTTCAAGAAACGCGATTGCCGGCTGGGCAAGCGAAATCGAAGATGTAACACCCGCTAGAAAGAGGAGCATAAACCACATAAAGCCAAAGATATTACCAAAGGCGATTTTTCCCATAACAAGCGGCATAGTAACAAAACCGAGATTAAAGGCACCGCCTGCGGCGATGTTCTTTGCGCCCGCAGAGCCGAAAAAAGCAAAAGCTGCCGGTATTACAATACTTCCGCCAAGGATAACTTCTGCAAATTCATTGGTAGCTGCCGCACTTAAGCCCGACAGCGCAACATCATCCTGTTTCCTAAGGTAACTTGCGTAAGTGAGGATAACGCCTATGCCGCAGCTTAAAGTGAAGAATATCTGGCCAGTGGCGGCAAGCCAGACTTTCGCACTTTTGAGGGCGGACCAGTCAGGATTCCATAAAAAGCCAAGGCCATTGATCGTATTAAAGTCGGGTTTTGCAGGGTCGGGAGCACCGAGGGTCAGGACTCTGATTATGAGTATAATGGCAAAGACAAAAAGAATCGGCAAGGCATACTCACAGACCCTTTCTATACCTTTGCTTATACCCATATAAATTATCAAGACGTTTAAAATAAAAGTTATGAGGAAGAAGAAGTAAGCGGGGCCAATTCCGGCAAAAAATTCATTTTTCACCAGACCCTGATAGGCCTGCAGAAACGCTGTCATACTTTGCTCGGTAGTGCAGGAATTATACTTTCCAATTAACGCAAAGACGCTGTAGCCGAGGAGCCAGGATTCGATGTAAATATAATAGATAAAAATGACCATAGGGCCGAAGATGCCGATGACGCCGAAATACTTGATGAATTTGTTTTTTTCCCAAAGAGTGTGAAACATTCCCGGCGCGGTGCTGTGGCCGAAACCCCCGCCGAACCTGCCGATAGTCCATTCTATCCACATCAACGGCAGACCAACCAAAAGCAACGCCACAAAATAAGGAATCATAAACGCCCCGCCGCCGTTGCTCGCGGCCTGAACGGGAAATCTCAGAAAGTTTCCCAGGCCTATCGCGCTTCCAGCGACCGCAAGGATTACGCCAAGTTTACTTGACCACCGTTCCTTCGGCACAGGTCAATCCTTTAAGTATTTAGCGTGTGTTCAATTCCGAGAATTGCCAGACTGTCGCGTTCGATTATCTCCCTAATTTTTTCACGCGGGACACTCGGCAGATTCGTGTCGGCAAACAATTTGTTAAAGCCTAAAAGCGTCTCAATGCAATTCTGAGGTTTGCCAAAAGGCAGACCGCTGCCGAAAAATAATTTGCCTAAAACATCCGCTTCGTGAGCGACAAGAACCGTATTGTAAACTTCCCAGACCTTCTGAGGATTTATAGTCAAATCGCCAAAGACATTCTCGTGCTTTGCGAGCATACAAATAGTTTCATTCACAAAAGGCAAACCTATAGAACCTATGACAATCTTAAGACCCTTGAAATTTTGGGCTATTTCGTCCAAAAGCGATGGTCTGGCGTATTCGAGAAACGCATCAGCGGTAAAAGGCGGGGCATTATGAAAGAACAATGGCAATTTCAAATCCTGTGCAACCTCATAAAACTGCAAAGCCTTGCTGTGAGCAGGATGAAACCCTTCGCCGGCACAATAAAGCACGGCACCCTTAAGATTCATATCGTCTTTTATGCCGGACCAGCACCGCTTTGAAATGTCATCCTTGGCCGGATTGACAACAGCAAAACCAAACATTTTTTTCGGATGTTTGGCGGCGTATCTGGCGACAATCTCACTGGACTGCCGATTGGATTCTGACGGACAAGCAAGCACAATGCAGGCATCGACCGGCTCAGAAGCGGCAAAATGGTCTTCAGTGCTGATATCACAGCCGGGACAGTTTATATGCGTATGGCAATCAATAATCACTGTTCTTTTCCAGAAAAGCCTTTGTAAAGCAATAACTTATAAACAGTAATATAATATCGGCAAAACAGAACTGTCAAGAACAATAAACTTGCCTTTGGGATGTTAAAAGCTAATATGCCCCTATGTTAAAAAACGATGTCAAAATACTCAAAAATATCCTCGAAGGACTTTACCGCAAGTATAGTCATAAAAAGTTCATACCGCCCGACCCGCTGCAATTCGTATATCACTATAAAAAGAGACCCGATTGTGAAATCGCGGGCTTTCTGGCCGCCTGCTTTGCTTATGGAGCGGTAGAACAAATTGAAAAATTTCTTACCGCCCTTTTAAATAAAATGGGCAGCAGCCCCGCCGGATTTATTAAAAACTTTTCAGCCAAGGACAAAAAATTCTTCAAATCCTTAAAATACCGATTTAATACCGGCCAAGACATAATCAGCCTGCTGGAAATTCTAAAAAAGGTATTAACCCGTTACTGCAGCATCGAAAAACTTTTCCTTAAAGGTTACAGCAGCTCCGACAAAAATATCATACCGGCGGCGGAAAAATTCATTCAGAACCTGTTTAAAATACATAACAAAAAGATAAGCAATGGCTTGAAATTTCTGCTGTCGGACCCCGCAGGCGGCGGGACATCCAAAAGATTGTTTCTTTTCCTGCGGTGGATGGTGCGAAAAGACGAAATTGATACAGGATTGTGGAAAAAAATCGATAAAACAAAACTCATTGTGCCGGTCGATGTGCATATCGGGCGATTGAGCAAAATTTTAGGTCTGCATAACAGGAAAACAGTTAACCTCAAAACCGCTGTTGAAATAACCGCCGGTTTTGCGGCAATTTGTCCGCAAGACCCTGTCAAATACGACTTTGCACTCTGCAGAATAGGAATCCTTGAGAACTGCAGCGGTAAAAAGAACAAATACTGCCCGGATTGCGAACTGGCAGAATTTTGCAGGGAAAAATAATTGAAAATTGACCGATTTCTGGTAAAATGATGTTTTAACCTTAAATTTACGGAAAAGGCAGGACAAATGAAGCAGAAACGTCTTTTTTCAGGTATTACAGCAATAATCCTTTTTGCATCGTCTATCGTAATTTCCGCACCCAAACCGGCGGTTGTGCCGGGGGCGAATCAGTGGACGCTAAACGTTGTTTTCACTCAGCCGCAGCAGATAACAGTTAAGTTGCCCGACCAGCCAAAGGCACAGCGATTCTGGTATATTATTGTAACTCTTACCAATAATTCCAACATTGACGTGCCGTTCTATCCGGGCTGCGAACTGATGACGGATACCTTCCAGATAATACCGGCTTACCGGGATACGAGAAATATAGTTTTCGACAAAATTAAAACCAGACATAAAAAGAAATATCCGTTCCTCGAATCGCTTGAGTTTGCGGATAACAAAATCCTCCAGGGGCAGGACAACACAAAAGACCTTGCGATAATCTGGCCGGACTTCGACTCCAAGGCCAAAAATATTTCGCTGTTTCTGGCAGGTTTGAGCAATGAAACCGCGGTTGTCGAACATCCAATCCAAAAAGACCCGAACGGCAGCCCTGAAAAAATGTATCTGAGAAAAACGCTCCAGCTTCAATACTCAATCGGCGGCGATGCCAACCTGCGAAGCAATACCACGCTTGTCTATAAGAATAAAGAATGGGTTATGAGATAGACTATAAATGAACCACTGGGAAACGATCACTATAATAATTATCGCAGTTGCCGCATTAATCTTTGTCTCTTTCATACAGCAGGCCTATGCCGCCCAAAACACCGAACATGAGCCTAATATTGCCTGTGGCCCTTTCCAGCCAAGCTGGGAGTCGCTTTCGCAATACCAGTGTCCGGATTGGTTCAGGGACGCTAAATTCGGGATATGGGCGCATTGGAGCGCGCAATGCCAGCCCGAACAGGGTGATTGGTATGCCCGAAAAATGTATATCCAGGGTACGCCTCAGTATGACTACCATATCAAAACCTATGGCCATCCGTCGATATTCGGGTTTATGGAAATCAACAACCTGTGGAAAGCCGAGCACTGGGAGCCGGAGAAGCTGATGAAACTCTACAAGAAAGCCGGAGCAAAATATTTCGTCGCTTTGGCTAATCACCACGATAACTTCGACAACTATAACTCGAAATATCATGCGTGGAATTCGGTCAATGTCGGACCAAAGAAAGACATTGTCGGCATCTGGGCAAAGGTCGCACGGAAAAACGGCCTGCGATTCGGTGTGAGCAATCACTCGGCCCATGCATGGCACTGGTTCCAGACCGCCTACGGCTACGACGGCGAGGGTCCGCTTGCCGGCGTGCGATACGACGCTGCAACACTTACCAAGGCCGATGGCAAAGGCAAATGGTGGGAAGGTCTCGACCCGCAGGAACTCTACACCGGACCAAATATCAAGATGCCAGACGGCATTACCGGTTCGAAGG
>JBAVNP010000289.1:0-5082 GCA_049691175.1 Sedimentisphaerales bacterium | reverse complement strand
CATACGGTCCCCGTGTCCTTTTGCTGTGCAGATGGATAAGGAAAGAAATCAGTTCTTTGCCTGTTCCGCTCTCGCCACATATCAAAACCGGTGCCGAAGTAGGAGCTATTTTTTTAGCCAAATTAATCGTTTGGATTAATTTTGCACTTTTTCCCACTATTGTGAAGAGAGGCTGGATACCATGCTGGACACAGTCGGCTGTTGAAATATGATGATTTGGCAGGAAGCTATCCAACAGATTTTCAATTTTTTCGCGGTCGAGCGGCTTTATCAGGAAACTACAGCAGCCTGCATTAACGGCTTTGACGGCTATGTCAAGCAATTGCTGCTGATTTTGAGATTTTTGTTTTTGAGTATCGCATATCATAATTACCGGCATCTCCGGTGAATTTACCTTAATTTCACGAACCAGCTTGAAATCATCTTCGGACTGATTTATTTTGGTGACACTGAATACAAGGTCATAATTATTCTTGTCGAGAAAATCGACAACGGTTTTTTTACTGCCGGCAACAGTCCCGCGAATACCTTTGCGAGCCAAAATCTCAAGTATAAATCGAGTCGATTCCTTGTCATTGTCAACTACCAGTACGTTTGCAACAAAGCTCCTATTTTGCGACTCATCGCAAAAAGGAATACATATCTGATCTTTTTTATTAATTGGCTCTATGTTATTTATTTCGCTTTTATTCACTTCTTGGACACTTCTTTCCATGGTTAAAAGGCTTACAATTTGCGTTCGTTTATCAGCGTATTAGGTTTTTCTTTCAGATACCAATCGATTAATCTGCTTTTGGCTTCGGCCAAATCTACCCATGGTGAATCGGGGCATTCCACAATTAGCTGTTTATACATTTGCATTGCGGTTGGCGGGTCATCCTTTTGCAGGCAGTTGCCTATTTGAAATAAAATCCACGCCTTATCTTCATGCCGGCCATTCTCATTTGCGGTCATGAGTTTTAGAGCTTCCTGATAACACTTTGCCGCTTCTTTCAGTTGGTTGCTGCGGAACAGAATCTCAGCCAGCTCAAGGGGATTTTTTATCTGTTGAGGCTGCTGCGAGAGCTGTTCGAATATTTGCAGGGTCTGTTTTGTTATCTGTCCGCGCTGCGGCATAGTTTCGGGTTTTTCAGATTTGGTCCCTTCCGGCACATCTGTGTTAGACAAAGCTTCATTGGATTCGGCTGTCCCGGCAGGCTCGACAACAATAAGAGATTCTAAGGTTCGATTCTGTGGTTTAAATTCTACGGAATTGATTTGTTTAATTATCTGTTGAAGTTCATTTTTGCTTCGGCTGGATTTGCTGTCTTCGGAGACACTAATTCCGGCCTGCCAGAGTTGGCGGCCCACGTCGGTTGCAGGACTTTTTGCGATTAGCAAATCTGATGGTTTTTTGTCAACCCTGGCGGATAAGTTTGCGGCTATATTACTGTTGATGCCGGAAGAAGTTTTTGGGTGCTCCGAAATATTCAATGTGTTTACATCATGGATGCCTGGCGATAAAGAAGATTCCAGAAGACTAATCGGGTCAATATCTTCCGATAAGGTTTCTGCATACAGAAAAGGAGTCAATATACAAACAACTAAAAACGAAAGGCAAAGTCTGAAACATAAAGTTAGAGAACTTCTACACTCCGGGTTATCAAATTGCTCTAAAATTTTGTTTTTGACCGTCACTTCCATTGTCCTAAAAGAGCTAATGCCGCTTTGTCATAATTTTCCTTTTGATTGTAAGCCATAGCCAGGAGTCCTAACGCTTTTTGTTTTATTTGTTCTGATGGCCCTAAATCTAAAAGCTGTAAGCAAACAGATATAGTTTGAGAACTCTGCCCAAGTCTCAAACAAACATCACCCAACCTAAGGGAGGTTTCATACATCAAGGGTCCGGGTTTTGTCAGTAAAAGAATTTCGATAAGTTTTTTATATGCAAGATTTAAATCACCTTTTTCAATGTAGCCTTCACATAGTTGAAAATATATTTCTGCTTTCAACTGAGAGTCAGAGATATATTCGGCTCTATCACCAAGTATCGCAATAGCTTTATCTGCCAAACCCATTGCCCGGAGCACCCTGCTCTTGAGCAGTAATATATCGACAGATTCTTTCTGTGATAATGTTAAGGAATAAATGCCGTCTAACACATCAAGAGCCTGGACAAAGCGCCCCTGCTGCATATACGCTTCGACCAGGACCGGGATAATCTCTATGTATTCTTCTTTGGTTAAGCGTAATGACACGCCTCGGATCGCATATCGGAAAGCGTTGCAGGCTGCCTCGGAATTTCCTAAAGCTAAATAGGTTCTTCCCAAAAGGCCGTAAGCCGGATATAAGTCTTTGTTCTGGCTGTCCTTAACGAGTTCGACGTATTGACATAGCCATTTTACCGCTGAGTTATAGTCTCCTAAACCATAGGAACATTTCCCTGCGCCAAGAGCGGCAGCGATTTGCGATTCTGAAGAAAGGTTAAGATTATAAACTTTACTATAGAGCCGTACGGCTTCGGCCGTCAGATTCACTTCGGCGGTAGTGTCGGCAAAATACAGATAAGCTTTACTGGTGACTTCTGTATCCGGGAATTGTTCAACAAGCTGCTTCAAATCCTCGTGTCCGCCGGTATGGTCGTTAAGACTGTTTTTTAGTTTACTTGAATTTAGCAGGGCATACGGCGCCAAAGATGACCGTAAAAAGTGATTAGCCACCAATTTGTATTCTGCTATTGACTCAGAGACCTGACCTTTGGGGGCATATAAAAGTCCCAGGGCAAAATGAATGTTTGCAAGACGCGTATCTGCTGGAAACCTAAGCAAAAATTCCTGCCAGAGGGAAACGGCTTCTTCGCTAAGAAAGGATATATGTTCTGAAATATAGGAGTATCCGGCAGGGTTGAAAATATTTAACACGCCTTTTTCATTCATTTGGGCCACTAAACCCGTACAACCAGCTGTTACTGTTGCGATTTGCGGTGTTGTTGCTGACAGAAGATGCAAATAAACAAGCTGCTTGCGAAGCCCGCTTTCGTCAGAACCTAAATCCCAGTGGAGACCAATGGCAGAATCGGAAGCAAACCTGGCCAGCAGTTCTTCAACCGATGCGCCGTTGCAAGTGATATCATAGCGAGCCGGCCTGCTCTGATTATCGAACTGTTGAATTTGAGGGCTAAGAACGGCGAGATTTAATCGCTGTGAGCCGGAATCCAGAAAGGCTCGCAGTTGTGTTTCATCAAGGCGAGTGAAAAGTTCGTCTGCTGCACCGAGATTATTCCACAAATCTTGGGGAAGGTCTTTATCGGCATCGCAAAGTGATAAAACTTCTCTTGTTATTGCCTCTGCAGCCAGAAAGTAACAATCTTGTTTTAACGACAGAGACCAGTCTTTGTCAAAGTCTATTGTATCAATCAAGGCAATTGCCTGGTAAGCTTTGGTTCGCGCATTCAGGTATTGCTTCTTTTGCATTTCAAGTAAACTGCAATGGTAATAAGCAACTACTTTTACAGCAGGAGAATTGCTATTCAAAATTTTTCTGAACAGGTTATCGGCCTGGTTGTAATCGGCCGTTCTTTCTATACACAAAGCCATCTGCAATTGAAGAAAATCCCTCATTAAGTCTTCTTTGGGATTTGTCGGAAGGTTTTTGTGCAGTTTTTCATAAACGCTCAAAGCCTGGTTGTAATCTCCATTGAGATAGAAGGTTTGAGCGACTTTCAAAGACAATGGTTGTGTCGAATCAAGTATAGTTTCCGGCTTCTGGATTTGTTGTGGTGTTACATGGGCAGCTTTGGCAACTGGCGGTTCAGGAGAAGGAGCTTTGCGGACAGCAGGCGCCATCCGGTCAGCAGATTTAGGCGGCAGGCCGGCGGTAGGTGCTGGAGGGACTGGAGGATATTTTATCAATACATATATCAGCATAGCCGCTATCAGAAAAATGGCGGCGGCAAGAGCTTTCTGGATAGATGAAAAATATTTATGTCCGGTTGGAGCTGTTAATATTCGGCCCACATTAAGAGGTTGTGGACCGCCGGCAATCTTGGTGTCTTCCAGGGATTTGTAAAAATTTTCATCTCCGGCAAAAACTTGCTGTGCCGAGATTTTCTCCTGGACAGGGACTGTGAATAGGTCATTATCAGGGGGTATTTCTACAGCATTGGCTGACTTTGGTGTTTCATTAGAATGCTCTGTTTTGGATTCTTGATGTTTTTTTGCCATAGCAGTGCGGATATTTTTGACCCTTTCGTGCCAGGTACGGCTCAAATCCTCTAAATCGTTTTTTTGATTTTCTTCTGTCATAGCATCTAACTTTTAGTCCAAATGCAATATCTGCCGGCCTGAATTCAGAGCGCATTGCAGGACTTTTCTTACATTACAGCAATACTTGTGCCAGATTCGGTTAAAGCGGCTTTGACGGGAAATTTGCGGGTTTTTTCACTGTAAAATCGCCCTTTTAGTCCTGGAGGCAGTATTTTAAGCTTTGAAGAAGTGTTAGGATTTCATACGAACTGATAGGTTTTCTGACAGGAATTAGTTTATATTTGATGTGCAATATCTCACGTGCCGGCCCGCAGTTAGTTATGCAACCGCTATATACTCAGGCGCCGATGGTACTGAGGTTTCGTCCTGGTCCTGGTCGACAAAAGAGGAACCATTTTCGATACTATGTTGTTTTACCTTGGCATAAAGGGTGGCTCTGCTTATACCAAGAATATCGGCGGCCTTTGTCTTTTGCCAGTGTGTCTCCTGCAGAGCCCGGGCAATCAACTCACGTTCAGCCTTTGCCAGAGAAAAATCCTTTATTTTATCGGTCCTTGCGCTATCAGAGAACTGGTTGGCTTTCCCAGAATCAATCACGATACTGCTTAGGCCGATTTTCTCTGTGCTTTCCAGCAATACCGCCCTTTCAATAACATTGTTGAGTTCGCGAACATTGCCGGGCCAATCGTGTTCCTGCAAGGTTTCAATAGCTAACTTAGTTATCGAAATTATGTTTTTTGCCTTTTCCGGACATATAGTTGATTTTTTGAGAAAGAATTCGGCCAAAAGCGGGATATCTTCTCTTCGCTCGGTTGTTCTAAGAGGGGCAATGGTAACT
>JBAVNP010000288.1:0-2716 GCA_049691175.1 Sedimentisphaerales bacterium | reverse complement strand
AAATAGCACCGAAATTTGTCCGAATGGCCCAGCTCGGCCGGTCGAACAAACGAATCGGTCTGGCGGCAGGCGGCTCGGAGTCGCTGCCGGAAGGAATCGAACCATACAGCGGACAATGGCAGAGATGTGTAATAGAGGCGATAAAAAACATCTATTCAGGGGCGCCATTCAAATCCAAAAACGTCGTAACAATCATACCTTCAGGCGATGTGCTCAGCAGGGAGATAAAAAGAAACCTGGGCGATAAAGGCGCAGAAGAAATTATAAATTCAGAGGCAAAAAACCTGCTGCCCGGGGGTTCGGAAGGCGCCGTTGTAAAATACATTATCCTCAATCCGGGCGAAGATTCTTCGGGCGAAAAAGATATATTGATTCTTGCCGCGGAGAAGTTCAAGGTTGAAAGACACCTTGCAGTATTCGAGCAAGCCGGTATGAATGCAAAAGCCGTAACCGCCTGGCCGATGGTGCTGGTTAACTGCTATATAAACTTTTTCGGAAGAAGAAAATCCGATGCCGAGACGGTCGTCCTGCTTATCAACGCGACGGCGACAGGCTGCAACGCAGTTATCTGCCGGAAGGAAAATATTCTTTTCGCAAGGGCAATACCGTTTGGAACCGGGACTTTCGCGGAGCCGAATGCCGAGAAAAAACTTGCAACCGAAATCGAAGCGTGCATAAGATATTTTCAGACTACCATCAAAACAGCAGCGGTGGAGAGAATAATCCTTCTGACCAATCAAGGAGCCGACCAGAGACTTAAGGGATGTATTCTCGCCGTCGCGAAAAAGTATGAGATGCCGGCTCATATCGGAGACGTACTGGCAGCGATAACAAATCATGATACATACAAACGCGGTATCGACGGCAGGGGAGCAAAAGACGACTGGACTACGGTTTTTGGGCTGAGCCTTTCAGGCAGCGGGAATCAGGGGCAATAAAATGAATAGAATAGATTTTATGCCGGAAGATTATATCCAGCGGAAGGAATCGCACAGAGCCAACTTTTTCTATATGATGATTGTCGGGCTTATAGGAGCAGCGGTTCTGAGCACATTCGGAGCCATCAAAATCAGGCAGAGAGCGATTGCGCAGGAGACTAAAGCCGTAGATAAAAGGATGATGGCGATGCAGCAGTCAATCGTTCAGCTTGAGAGCCTTCAAAAAGAACGACAGGAGATGATGAAAACGGCGCTGCTTGCCGCAGAGCTGATAGAGCCTATGCCGAGAAGCATAGTCCTGGCATTGCTGACAAACGCACTTCCAGAGGGTGTGTCACTGACCCGTGTCCAGATTATACAAAGCAAGTCTCAGCAGCAGGGGTCAAATCAATATGAAGCAGCTAAAATGGCGGCGGAACAAAAACTGCAGCGTCAGGAATCTATGACGACCAACATCGAAATAGAAGGACTTGCGGCCAGTGATATCGGCGTGGCCGACTATATTGCCTCTTTGTCGAACTCGACCCTGCTTGAAAATGTATGCCTTGTGCAGTCGAAGCAAAAGGAAATTGATAATACGAGTTACAGGCAGTTTAAGCTCACCGCCCAGGTGCGAGGCAACGCGGCAATTACAAATGAGACTGTCGAAAAAGTCAGCAAATTTCAGCCGATAAACAGCGGAATTTAATATGTGGAAATATGAGCAGTAATTCGAGAAAAATTGTTTTGTTCATAATAATGCTCGGCCTGTCAGGTTTTGCATATATCTATATGATAAAGCCTGCGAACGCATCCATTGAACAGCAGAGACAGCAGGTGAACGTCAAACTTGCGAAATTAAATGAGCTCGAAAAACTCAGCGGGCAGGCTAATGATGTCGGCAAACAGCTTTCAAAACTTTCAGAGGCCATAGAGTTTTTCCGGAATAAACTTCCGTCTGAAAATGAAATCCACAAAGTTCTCGAAAGTATTACGCTGATTGCGCAAAAACAGGGACTTGTGCCCGGAACAATAACGGCACTTAAAACAAAAGACTACAACGGTTATATCGAACAACCCCTGAAGATGGAACTTTCCGGCAGTTTTTACGCATTCTATTCGTTCCTTACGGAGGCAGAAAAGCTGCCGAGAATTATCAGGGTCAGAGAGTTCGAATTGAAAAAAGACGACAAAAAATCGAGCGAACTGAAAGCAAATGTTGTTATAAGCGTTTTTTTCAGCGGATAAAAAATGAATATACCTGAAAATTCAAATAACGACGAAAAAGAACTGCACAACCAGCAAGAGAAGGATGAAGTAATCGGACTGGCTGTGCAGGCGAAAAACGTAAAGCAGACGACCATGATTCTTGTCGGCGCCATTGCGATAGCGTTTGCGGCCATCTGGCTTATTCACAAGAAGGCTGCGCCGGCACAAACAAACGCCGCTGTTGCCGACCAGCAGCTGCAGATAGAGGCCGCCATCGCTCAGCTTACAGGGCTTAAGGCCGAAAACGTCGGCCAGGTTGACCAGCTTGTCAAAAAGTTTTATGAGTTTGCCGATTTCGGGCAGGTTGCCGCACAGCAGCTTAGAAGAGATCCGTTTAATCCATCCCAACCGGTATTAGATGCGGCGAACGATTCTTCCAGATTAAAAGAGAATAACAGCAATGTCCAGAATAAAATGCAGCTTAAGAGCATTATGCAGTCGAAATACGGCAATTGCTGTATGATAGGCGATACGCTGCTGTATAAGGGAGACAAGATAAACGGCTTTGAAATTGTGGAAATCAGCACTGA
>JBAVNP010000287.1:0-7169 GCA_049691175.1 Sedimentisphaerales bacterium | reverse complement strand
CTGCTACCCGCTACCATGTGAGTGAAGAGTGCCCTGAATTTACTTTCGCTCTCGCTCAGCGCCTCCTCCGCCTTCTTGTACTCAAAATTTTCAATACATATCCATTTACCTTCATCTCTAATAATAGCAAATTGGTGGTTACTAACTACATCGATAACTTCGGATGCTCTGCATTTATCAAGGGGATACGAAAAAATGGCAAGCATTCGAGATTTACTGATGACGCTGTTAATGGCTGCTTCGTAATCAGTGAATCTTCTCCAGTCTTTTTTCTCAAGCCAAAAGGTATTGCCTGTAAGGCGAAGGCCTTCAAAACCTTTTTCTATAGCCTGCTTTTCCTTTTCCACCCATCCGGCTAAAACCTGGTCAGAATCGAATTGTCCTGACTTGGCATACCAATCGTTGTAATCAAGTATCTCTATCTGGCCCTTTTTAACATATTTATCTAAATCCTTCAGTTCTTTATTTAATGCCGCTTTTGCATTCTCGGCTTTTAAAGGCTCTGAGGTAATCCACATACAGAATTCATTATTCTCTAATCCTGCTTTAAAATAGGGAACGAGAATATCAACTAAATCCTCTTTGGTCTGGTAAAATTGGCAAAGGTGCATCCCCCAGGGAATATCGCCTAAGATATCGATTCCAGTTTTCCTAACAGATTGTTGTATCTCAGTTTGCATCCTTGCACAAGCCATTGATAATAAAGATTGACCTGCTTGTATCCGTGAAGAGGGGCTTTATGTACCCATAACAGCCCAAGAATAGTATTCGAGAAAAATTAAAAGAAGTCCGCTTGTAAATTTCCCCTATAAATGCCCGCCAAACGCTAAGTCGATACCAACCGCTCTTAGGCACACAGGTAACTGTCAAATCAGCAATGCATCTATTTCCGGCCACAACTATCTCCACGTCCTTGAAAATACGTTTCCCTGATAGGCCGAACCTGGTGCACATTCCACCCGGTTGCTTCAACAAAAATTAGAACATTTAATAAAACTATGTCAACAAAATTCATAAAATTTAAACTTCATTTATATTACTATAGTGATAGGAAAACTCCTCATATAGAATGGTCTAAAGTGTCAACTGTATGGCACGCGGGAGAGCAATTATACGAGAAATCTTCAGATAAAAAATGACCGCCAAATAATACGTTTAAGCCAAAAATGGGAGTTATGATTACCTTGCCTGTCCTTCGTAATCCCGACATTAATTTACCGAAAACCAAAATTAAGGGCGTTAATAACGATTTTATCGGCCGTTGCTTACCAATAATAGCCAAATGCAGCAATACAAAAATTCTCATTAATCAAAAGGGTGAATTTGTCGAAAAAATATTGGGAAAACTATCGGCAACTGTTTAAAGACAAAACGCCAAATGGGTTTCTTCGGGAATCCATAACCATGGGACAGTTGTATGTGCGATGCTTCATTACGTATTGAGTAATAAGAGCGTCGGCATTATTCCGTCCTGTGGTACCCATTGGCGTGGGAGTCTTTGGACGGGTATTTGCTGGCGCTCTTTTTTTTAGAGCCGGATAATTAGATATTTGAAAGGTTTATTAAGCCCAAATAACTGAAGTATAAAAATTTAATATGAATTGCTGTTTCGAAGACTAACGCCAATCAGGTCTCTGTGACCTGTAACCACGGAGGCAGCAGTAATAGTATAAGCCGGAGCATTTGACTTGTGCCGTTCTGCCAAATCCATTGAGGCGGGTTTGAGAAACGCACCGGTCAAATGCTCCTTTTTTATTGGTGATTGGAAAAAATAAAGGGATGTTATGAGTTCAGAGTTAAAAGACAATTCGTTTGAAGATGCTTCCACAAATGAAGCCAATACTCAGCAGAGCGTACTTACCAAAGATACCCGGCATTTAGATGAGGACAAGGCACGAGCAATTGCCAAAAAGCACGGTGTTGAGTTTATCCGGTTGTCTGAGGTTAAACTGTTACCCCACATAGTCCGGCTTCTGCCTCAGGAACTTGTTACTAAATACAATGTTATTGCTGTGAGGTATGAAGGGGATACGCTGTATGTCGCAATGGCCAATCCTGTAGATTTACCTACACTGGACCAGATAAATTTGGTAACCGGCTTTAATATAAAACCCCTGGTTGCTACGGAAAAAGAGATTATTAAAGCAATCAGCGAACATTATGGCGCCGAGCAGATGACGAAACAAGACCTGATTGACGCCAGATTTGATACAGAGCCGACTCAGGAAAGTGCCAAGAAGGTTGAACAGCTGATTGTATCAAACGATGCAGGGCAGGTTGTTAACCTTGTTAATTCCATAATCAGAGACGCCATAGACTCACTGGCAAGCGATATCCACTTCGAGCCGATGGGCAGCGAAATGTTTGTCCGGTTCAGGGTTGATGGAATTCTGCATGATTGCCTGACAATTCCCGCTGCGATGAAAAAAGAAGTTATCTCCCGCCTTAAAGTCCTTGCCAAGCTGGATATTACTGAAAAACGCAGGGCGCAGGATGGGCATATAAATCTTAATTACAAAGAAAATGATTATGACCTGCGTGTTTCCGTTGTATCTACGATAAACGGCGAGAAAGCAGTTCTGCGAATCCTGGATAAAACCAGTATGTTAATCGACCTGACCACATTAGGCCTTGAAAGCGCAGAAAAAACTCTGGTCGAAAGTATTATCGCCAGACCATACGGAATGATTCTTGTTACGGGACCAACGGGCAGCGGAAAGACCACAACTTTGTATGCTATGCTCCGCAGTCTTAATTCAATTGAGCGAAATATTATAGCTATCGAAAATCCGGTGGAGTATCAACTGGATAGAATCAACCAGATACAAATTGACCCTGCCAGCGGCGAGACTTTTGCAAGTGCACTGCGAACAATATTCAGACAGGACCCGGATATAATAATGGTCGGCGAAATAAGGGACCTGGAAACTGCTGAAATCGCTGTGCAGGCGGCCCTGACGGGGCATTTGGTCCTGAGCACATTACATACAAACGATGCTGTAACAGCCATCACCAGATTAAGAGAACTTGGCATACCTTCGTTTCTAATATCGTCGTGTGTTGTAATGGCAGAAGCACAAAGATTAGTCAGGAAGATTTGCCCCGAATGCAAAGAGCCTTATCAGCCCGACCCAAAAACACTGAAACTGCTGGGAATTAATGAAACCCCCGCAGGAGGCTTTGTTCACGGCAAAGGCTGCAAGTATTGTTATAACACGGGTTTTCACGGCAGAGAAGGTGTTTTCGAAATGCTCAAAATCGATACAGATATTCAAAACGCGATATTAGCAGAAAAGAACGCCCTGGAAATAAAGAAAATGGCCGTGGAAAAGGGGATGAAGACACTGCTGGATTCGGCATTATTGAAAGTGTCCCAAGGCAAGACCTGCGTTGAAGAAGTAAAACGAGTAATAGCACCGGAGAGATTTTAATGACTCAGTTTTTATACACAGCTCGGGCGATTGATAATAACGAGGCTTTCGGAAGCACTTGTTACGCCAATAATGAAGTCGAGATTCGCTCTGAACTTAAGCGAATGGGATATACGGTGGATACTGTCAAGCCGCAAAAAATAAGCCAGGTATTCGGCTGGCGTAAAAGAGTAAAGCTGGTTGACCTTGTAAATATGTGCCGGCGATTTGCAGTAATGTATTCTGCGGGTCTTCCTCTATTGGACTGTTTGTCTTCACTGGTTCGGGAAAACGAAAGTAAAAATCTGTCGGATGCTCTAATGGATATACATACGAGAATCGAACGAGGCAGCAATATAGCGGATGCGTTTTCCAAACACCCCAGGATATTTTCTCCGTTATTTGTCAACCTGCTGCGAGCCGGTGAAGCATCCGGCAAGTTTGACTACGTACTTAGCCAGTTGGCAGGATTTATGGAAAAAGAGTACGACCTGAAAAGGAAAATCCGCCAGGCATTTGCGTATCCAATCGTTGTTCTGGTTATGATTTTCCTGGTAGTTACAGCGATAATGATTGTTGTTGTGCCTGTATTTTCCAAAGTTTATACGGAAATGGGCGTACCTCTGCCGGGACCGACAATCATACTTATCGCTATTAGCAATAATGCCATTTATATTTTCCCGTCAATAATTGCCTTAGCAGCCGGCTTGTGGCTTCTGCTTAGAAAACTTCGGACAGTACCTGCGGCGAAAAACCGGCTGGACAGGTGGAAACTCTCAATGCCGATGGGAGGGGCAGTTTATCAAAAAGTCGTGCTGCTCAAGTTTATACGCACTTTAAGTGTTATGATTACTGCGGGCATCCGGTTGTCCGATGCCATCTATATCTCCGAGAATGTTGCGGATAACGCTGTTATTTCTGAAGCAGCGAATATGATTCAACGCAACATAAAACGCGGGGGAACGATTACCGAGATAATAAAATTACACGGATTCTTCCCCCAGACTATTATACATGCATTCTCTGCCGGCGAGGAAGCAGGCAAGCTGGATGAAATGTTAGGTAAATTTGCCAATGGAATTGAACAGGATGTTGATGACGGCATAAAAAGGCTGGTCACAAAAGTAGAGCCGCTGCTGGTGGTGGTTTTGAGCCTGGTCGTAGGCTTCATTTTATTGGCTATATATTTACCAATTTTCGATTTGATGAAAGTGTTACATAAGTAACTTATTTTGAAAGGAAATGAAGATGAAAGTAAGGAAAGGTTTTACTTTGGTGGAATTACTGCTGGTGGTTCTGATTCTGGCAGTGCTGGCATCAATAGTCATTCCCAGAATAACCGCAAGCACTGGTGATGCAAAGGATTCCAAAGACGAGGCAAACTGGGCTAATCTAATAGTAGCACTTGAACTTTATTCGGCGAAAAATAATGGTGCGTACCCGGCGAGCCAAGCTACATTTGACTCCAGCATTCTCACCAGTCCCACGTACTTTCCGCATGGTACGCCGGTCTGCCCGTATAGTAATCCCTATGTGTATATACCAACAGCGGGCCTGCAGACAGTGACTAAGCATGCTTCTGGTAATTAAGGCAACACCGTAAAAGCCGGAGAGCGAAAAATTATGAAAGGTGATGGACGATGAGAATAAAGGGTTTTACCTTGATTGAGCTTATCCTGGTAGTGGTGATATTAGCGATACTGGCGAGTATTGTTATTCCAAGGGCAGGCTGGGGCACAATGGGCAAAGTTCAGGCTGAAATTACCGGCCGGGAGTTTTGTAACTATCTGAAACTTGCCCGGTCGCTTGCGATAACGCATGCCAGCAGCAATGGCACAGGCTACAAAGTAGTTCTGACACCATCACAGCCATATACCTATTCACTTTTCAATGCCGCTACATTAGCCGTAGTAAAAGGACCTATAGCTTTGCCCGCAGGTGTTGGCTATACCGGAGACCAGACGTTCCAGTTTACACCACTGGGCAATTTATCGGTTTCTCAAACATTGTCGGTGACATTTTCAAAGGCCAGTGACACATCTGTTGTTACTGTAACGCCTATAGGGAGGGTAACGGTTCAATGACGAAGGAAATAAAAACAAAAGGTTTTACCCTTGTTGAAGTTCTGGCCTCGATACTGATACTGTCAGGAACCATTGTTGTTCTTGTAACATATACCGCCGACACCATGCTCACGAGCCTGAAAACAGAGCAAATGGTAAAATCTATCCTGCTGGCTGAAGGCGAAATGGAGAAGATAAAAAACACTCTTCGCAAATCGTTCGGAACCAATTTTACCGTCTGGCCGGTCAGTCTTGGAAATAACTACCTTGCCGCCAGGACATCAACGGATGTTAGTTTGACTTTGAAAATTATTGGAGTTTCAGTTGGTTATGACACTAATCAAAACGGTTCCCTTGGAACAGATGAAATTATAGTTACCTTTAAAACGCAATATGCAAAAAGAACTTAAAAAACACGTTGAATGCCGTCGGGCCTTTACGCTGGTCGAGTTGATACTGGTGACTGCTATGGTAGCTATCGTCGCAACCGCCTTAGTTGGGATGATATATAGCAACTACAAGAGCTGGAGGCTGGGCAGCGGCCGTTCAACTTTGCTGCAGGACGGCCGGGCGGTATTGGAGCAGATGACTCGCATCATTCGTCAATCCAAAGGATTCAGTTCTGTAAGTTCGCCAACCGACCAGGCCGGCCAGATAACATTTACTGATGTTGACGGTGTGACTCAACAGTTCAGACTAAACACGTTAACCAGCCAAATTGAATTTGGACCGCCGGCTTCTTTAAGTGCGTTAATTGGTTCAGTAAGCAATCTTGTTTTTACCTGCTATGATGCAAATGACAATAATCTGGCTGACCCCGTTCAGGTTCGCAATATTCAGTCAGTTGGTATTGTAACAACACTCACCGATGGCACAAACAGCTTCATACTTTCAGGCAGGGTCTTTTGCCCGAAGGATTTCCAAAATTTGGTGATAAATGAGCTTATGTATAACCCAATAGGCAAAAAGGCAGCGGAATGGGTCGAGCTTTATAATTCGAGCAGTTCCGCTATTGACGTAACCGGCTGGACAATATGGACAACTAAAGTTCAACATAGTGATACTCTAATAGCAGACCCTGTGTTTGGTAACGGCTCAATGGTAATACCAGCAGGCGGATATGCAGTAATAATCGCAAAGAATACAGAAGTTGCAGGTGTGGATCCAAATGCGGTCAGGCTCAGTGTTAATAATACCAAGATCGGCAATAGTCTGTCAGACACCGGCGATATAGTAGTAATTACCGATGGCAGTGCAACAATTGACAGCGTTACCTATTCAAGCAGTTGGGGCGGCAACGGTGACGGAACAAGTTTATCAAGAATTGACCCGCAGGGAGATTCAAACAGCCAAAGTAACTGGAAGAGCGGACCTGTTAATGGAACGCCAGGCTCGGCGAATCCTTGAGAGTAAAAAAAATGAAAGACAATATTTATATAAAAAGCCGTAAAAAAGGATTCATCCTTGTGCTGACACTGCTTGTATCGCTAATAGTAGCGACATTGATTATAGCATTTATGAGCATAACATCGACAGACCTGACTCTGGTCAAGAACCATATGTACAGCTTAAAAGCCTATTATATAGCGGAAGCGGGAGTTGCTGATGCAATAAACCAGATTCAAAACAGCCCTGTCCCATTTGCAGATACTCACTGGCAGGCGTCTTTCCCATCAGGCTCGTCGGATACATACAC
>JBAVNP010000286.1:0-11270 GCA_049691175.1 Sedimentisphaerales bacterium | reverse complement strand
AATCGTGAAATCGATATCCGCGTCAGCACCGTGCCGACAAGCTACGGCGAAAGATGCGTATTAAGATTGCTGGATAAAAGCACCGGCATTTACAGCCTTACCGAACTTGGAATGTGGGAAGACGACCTTAAAGTTTTCGATTCACTGCTCGACCGCTCGCACGGCGTAATTTTCGTAACGGGACCGACCGGCAGCGGAAAAAGCACAACTCTTTACGCAGCCCTTAATAGAATGAATGCTGTTGAAAAAAATATTATCACCATAGAAGACCCGATAGAGTATCAGCTCGGAGGCATAAGCCAGATGCAGGTTGCCACGAGAAAAGGAATGACCTTTGTAACCGCACTGCGTCACGTTTTGCGGCAGGACCCTGATGTTATAATGATCGGCGAGGTTCGTGATGAAGAAACCGCCAGAATGGCGATACAATCGTCGCTGACAGGCCACCTTGTTTTCAGCACGCTGCATACCAACGACTCGGCAGGGGCGATAAGCAGGCTTCTGGACCTCGGCGTCGAGCCTTATCTTGTAAGCTCATCCCTGATAGCCGTTCTTGCCCAGAGATTAGTGCGAAAAATCTGCCCTGAATGCAAACAGAGATATGAGCCGGCGGAACACGAGCTGAGAGAACTCGGTATAGGCAGCAGCGGCGGACAATTTTACCTCGGCGCCGGCTGCAGCAAGTGCTTCGATACGGGATATAAAGGCAGAACGGGAATATATGAGCTTATGATGATTGACGAAGAAATCCGCGAAATGATTCATATTCGTGAGACGGCAGGGCTGATAAAACAGAAGGCAATCGAAAAAGGTCTTCAGAGCCTGCGAATGGACGGAGCAAGAAAAGTTATGGCAGGTGTTACAACCATAGCTGAAGTTTTAAGGGTTACGCAAGCCGATTTATAGAAATTTTAAATATTAAATTTTAAATATTAAATTCTTATGCCCAGATATTCATACACAGCGCTGGCGGGAGGCGGGAAAACCGTAAAAGGAACGGTTACCGCTGAAAATCCGTATTCAGCGAGGAAACAGCTCCGCTCGCGGGGTATTCATGCCACAGATGTAGAACCGGTGTCAGCCGAAAGCGAAGTCAAAAGCGGCCTGATGAGCTTTCTGGGCAAAACGAAAAAGAGTCATATAATCGAATTTACAAAACAAATGTCTATCCTGCTCAATTCCGAAATCAAACTTACCGAGTCGCTTTCCGTGATGGTAGAGCAGACATCAGAGGTACGCTTTAAAGGCGTAATAACCGATATCCGCGACAGAGTGATTACCGGCGAGGCGTTTGCCGATGCACTGGGCGATTATACCGATTATTTCGACGTTATATATATAAGTATGATTAAAGTCGGCGAAGCAACCGGCACGCTGGGCAAGACGATGGAAACCATTTCAGGTTTTATGGAGAAACAACGGCGAATCGAATCAAAAATAATGACCGCTATGATTTATCCGGCGTTCCTGATGACAATCGGTATGGCTGCCATCATATTTCTTACGACATTTGTTCTGCCGAAAATTATCGCTCAACTTGAAAAGGCAAAGATGCAGCTTCCATGGATTACAAAGGCGCTTATGGCGGTAAGTTATGTTATTATACATTACTGGTATGTGATTTTGATAGTGATTTTCCTCATTGTTTTTTTCGTTCGCAAATTTCTCAAAACCAAAAAAGGCGCATATATGCGAGATAAAACCCTGCTGTCTCTGCCGGTATTTGGGCCGCTGATAAGGCAGCGAGTTGTCTCTCGTTTCGCATCGACTCTTTCAACGCTGCTCGGCTCAGGACTGAGTATGGCCGAATCGCTAAAAGTCGTCGCTGAAGTTACAGGCAACGTTATTATGGTTGATGCGGTCAAAAAAGCCCGCGACAGGATACTTTCCGGTGCGGATATCGCAACGCCGCTGCGAGAAAGCGGGGTAATCAGTCCTGCAATCGCGCATATGGTAGCCGTCGGCGAAAAAAGCGGCGAACTTACGAAGATGCTCCAGAGTATAAGTGAAAATCTGGAGGCCACATCGGATATAGTTGTCGAAAGATTGAGCGCTGCGCTGGAACCGGTTATTATCGTTATAATGGCGTTCTTTGTTGGTTTAATAGCAGTAGCGGCATTACTGCCGATACTGAGATTCTCGGCAGGAAACTTTTAAATTGAAGAATGAAAATTGAAAAGTATGTTATCGGGTTTCAGTTATCAGTTTACTGATAACCGAGTACCGATAACTGATAACATTGAGTAAATAAATGAAAGGTTTAATATGAAACAACAATACAAAAACAAAAAGAATAAGGGTTTTACGCTTGTTGAAATTATGGCGGTGATTGTTATCATTGGCCTACTTGCCACGCTTGGCTCGATAGCTTTTTTCGGTCGGGTTGAGAAGGCCCGTGTTACCACAACAAAAGCCAATCTGAAAATACTCCATGATGCAGTCACTCAGTTCAAGATGGATACCGGTAGATTCCCGACACAGGAAGAAGGACTCAATGTTCTGATTGAACAGCCCAGCGATGTTACAAATTATCAGCAGGGTGGGTATCTTGATTCGACGACAGTTCCAAAGGACGCCTGGAGCCGCGATTTCATATATGTCGCATATCCTGAAAGTGGCAAACCCTTTGTAATTATCAGCTACGGTGCCGACGGCCAGGAAGGCGGCGAAGACTATGATAAAGACCTTTCCAGTACCGATGCAGAATGATAATGAGTTCGACCCCTTCAACTTTGTTCAGGACAGGCCCTTCGATAAACTCAGGGCGGGCAGGCTCACCATAAAATGAACCGTTATTGTTCAAAACATTTGCCGATATGCGGTGCCGCCAGAAGCGGGGCGGTACTGGCGGAAATTATTATGGTACTTTTCATTCTCGCTTTATTTACAACGATGGCGATGATGAATTTATCAGATGTGCTGAGCAGAAACAGCTTCAAAGGCAGAGCGTATGACATTGTAAAGCTTTGTCAAATGGCGGCGACAAGCGCAGCCGAGACCGGCAGAAGATATGAAATAATTATAAACTTTGCACAGAATTCATATACGCTGCGGGAAATTATGACCGGTCTTGTAGCTGTTGAAGATATAGAAGAACGGGAAATTATCGAAACGGGACAATTCAGCGATCGCTTTCAGTTGTCTTATGTGATGTTTGACGACGGCGAATGGACAAATGAAGCGCCGGCCTTGTTCAGAGTCGGTAAAACCGGCTGGCAGTATGGCGGGAAAATCGTTATTACCGACGAAAATGGGAAAGTATATTCAATCGTAGTCAACAGGTTGAGTCGAATGATAAATATTCTTGACGGCGATGCGGTAATTCTTGTACCGAGAAGCGAAGATGAAATGGGTTTTTAATAAAATTTTGTTGCCCGGGCAAAACCGGGGACAATCGCAAAATCGCAGGGCCTTCACGCTGATTGAGGTTACGGTTGCGCTGATTGTATTCGGGATGATAACGGCGACCGTGCTTGTCGTCATCAACAAGGCAATCGAAACAGTCGTCCTGTGGCAGACTAAGATGCAGGCATTTGAGATTACCAGAGAAAATATGGAAAAAATTCTGGCACAATCGTCTGTTACCGATTTTGTTGAATACGGAATGAGTGAAACAAATTCCGATATTACCTGGGAAACAACGGTTTCATCGTTCTATGAGCCGCTAACAAACCAGATGTGGATGCGGGCAGTTTGCACCGCACAATTTGTCGACAGCGAAGGCGAAGAACAGAAAATCGAACTTACACACTGGCTTACCAGTCTGAACAAAGAACAGATTCGCCAGATACTCGAACAGAAACAAAGAGAAAGCGAATACCAGGCCGCAATCAATGAATCGTCTGAAAGTGCGGGACAGCAGAGACAATTACTGACTGGACAACAAAATAAGCGGTTGCAGCAGGCTGAACAGCTGCAGAAACAGGCAGATCATCTGCAGGAGCAGGCAGATCGGCTGCGAGAGCAGGCTAAGCAGCCGGAGGCTAAGGAGCAGGCGGAGCAGTTGCAGCATCAGGCCGATCAACTACAGCAGAAGGCCGATCAACTACAGCAGCAGGCCGAGCAGATGCAGCAGCAGGTTGAGCAAGAGCAACAGCAGGCTGAGCAGGAGCAACAGCAGGCTGAGCAAAGTCAGTTAGATACCGAAGATGCTCAGCAATGGAAGGATATAGAGAAATATATCGGTCCGCCGCCGGAAGGCTACGACAGCTGGAGTCAGGTGCCGGTAGAACAATTCTGGGATGTGGTAATGAAATCTTCGTGGGAAGACAAATGAAACGAGACAGTAAAAAAAGACATTGTTTCGGAATATCGGGGTTTACCCCCACACCAATTCGTACGGTGGCTGGGCAGATAAACCTTCACGCCAATATATTAGTGTACAGAGTAAAAGCTGAAGAGAAACAGATTTGTCGGCAGATTTCAAATTCGCCAGCCATATGCAAATTGGTGCGGGGGTTTACGCTTGCCGAGGCGGTCGCTACCCTTGCAATAGCTGCGATGATTATGATTGCCGCCATCGGTATCTACACGGCGGTAAAACGGTCCGAGGCAGCGATAAACAAACGGCTCGAAGGCGGGTTTGTCGCCCTGGAAATACTTCAGAGAATCGCTGAAGATATAGACAGGCTCGCTCTGCCGGGCTCCGATGTAACAATGACTATAAAAAACAAGACCGAAGCAGGCGGATATAAAAGCGCTCAGATGATTATCGAAAGCAAGATTTACGATAAAGACAACAAGCCGCAGGTGTTCGAAAAAATCATCTGGCAGAGCCGGCTCGACCCTGATATGAACAGCCTTGTAGTCTATCGCGCTCACGGCGGATATACCCTTGAAGATAAAATGCTCGATGAGCCGAAGGAAAAATACGAAAGAGAGCGATTTATACCCATAAGCAGCGGTGTTACCGTTTTTTCCATCGAAACAGTGAGCGACAATAATACCATAGGCCAGGCATGGGAAAGCCAGGGTTTGCCGCCGGCCGTTAAAGTTTCAATATCATTCGCCGCACCACAGCAGGATTTGCTCGGCAATCTGGCTGTGCCTCAGGAAGAGATAAAAACGAGAACCGTTGTCATCGACCGGTTTAAGCAATTAGCCTATCAGTTTATATATAAAGAATTCTCTGATGCCAATCACACTGCCGACGTGAACGACCATAATGTGCCGGCGGAGGCAAATGAACCTAATATGTATATGGAACCTAATGAAATGTCAGAAAGTATGAATGAACGGACAAGAAGATAAAATTCGTGTCAGCGAACATCGAACAGGTTTCGCATTAATACTCGTGATAGTCGTGCTTGTAGTGCTTACCGCCATAGTATATAGAGCAAGCTCATCCATCAGCCAGTGGAAACATAGGCAGCAGTATATGATTGATTACCAGATTGCCAGATACGGCTGCGAATCGGGGCTGAAATACGCTCTTGCAAC
The DNA here is from genome assembly GCA_049691175.1 of Sedimentisphaerales bacterium. Taxonomy (GTDB): domain Bacteria; phylum Planctomycetota; class Phycisphaerae; order Sedimentisphaerales; family UBA12454; genus JAPLMW01. The sequence goes on along the minus strand of JBAVNP010000286.1, from coordinate 5,831 downwards.
AGTTAACGGACTTACGCCTGCGTATGTTTCAAGGCCGAACGAGCCGGATTTTTCCGACCTTTTTACGATGAGCGATGAGAAGTATAAACAAATGATGCAGGACTGGGCATATAAACTTGGAATGGAAATTGACGCGAACAATCTGGGTAAAGATAATTTTACCGCGAATTTTATGGATTTCAGGTCATTGTTCAAGAGCAATGACGTTAACGACTTAAACAGTCTGCCGGCAGATTATAATCTTTTTAGTGAGCCAAATGGGCTTTATGTTCACGGCCCTTACGGGCCGCCGTGGCCTTATGTGGTCGAACCAGTTGAAATAGAATTCGGCGATGCCCGCGTGAGAATAGAAATTATCGATGAAAACGCCAAACTGCCTCTATGCTGGGGCATCTCCTCAGACGAGAAAGTGAAAAAAGAAGCAAAAGCCGCCGTTGTTACTTTCTGCGAATGGATGCAGATGGAACCAAACGAGATTGAACCGCTGCTGAAACAATTGGCGGGTATAAAAGAAATAAAACCGTTCAGCGTAAATTTAAAACCAGTTGTTACAGCTACATCTCAGCAGGCAGCACCTGTTGAGGAAGAAGCCAATAAAAGTCCGCAAAGCAGGAGAATGGCCCGCAGGGCCAGAACCAGAGCCAGCCAGCGGACAAGAAGCACAACCGTTCAGGAAACCAGGTCGCAAATGGCGCATACTATGGATTTTGCAAAACTGATGCACAGTCCGATGATAGACCTTGAAGAACTCGCAAAACCGGTCAATGAAGATGAAAACCGCTCGGAGTCGGCTCTTAAATATATCAGCCTGTGGGGCACAGGGCAGGTAAACGTAAATACCGCGCCGCGGCAGGTGCTTGAGGCGGCTTTTACCTTCGGCGGAGATGCGGCTGAAATAGCGGAACAGATAATAAAAATGAGAAAGGAAATCCCCTTTCAAAATATCGACGACCTTAAGAAAAGGCTTTTCAGTTACAACGACTCAATCGAAAAATCCAAATCGTATATAACTTTCCAAAGCAATTGTTTTTCGATTCGAGTTAGTGCAACAAGCGGCGTGGCAAAAGTAAGCGCAACGGCGGGCGTAAAGAAAGAAAAAGAAGGAAATGCTCAAAAAATCGGTATAATTATCGAATAATTAACAATTATGGAGCAATAGCAATTGGAACAGAATAGATGCCTGGGTATATATTTTGAGCCAGATGGGGCTACGATAGTCCTTGCGGCGAAGACAGGCAGCAAGATTGAAGTTGTAGAGCAATTTTGTATTGCCGCTTCGGCGAGCTCAGCCGAGCCGCAGCCATCCTTCAGTTTCGCCCAGGCCGCAAAGGATATTTCTGCCGCCTGCCAGGAAAAACAGCTTGTCTTTACGGATATCGCGGTCGCCATCGACTGCAGACTCTATAGGCAGCAGGTTATGCATTCCGAATTCACCGAGCCGAAACAGATTTCTCAAACGATAAAATTCGATGCCGAAGAGGTGCTGGCTGTGAATGCCGCCGAGACGGCTGTTACATTCGAAATCGCGGGAAGAGGGTTGTCAGGGGCAGAAGTTTCAGTTTTTGCCGCTGCTGCCGGCGTGATGTCTGAAATAATACTGGCACTGCAAAACAATAAACTCGACCCTGTTACTGTTGAACCGGATTCAATATGCCTGCGAAGAATGATACAGCAAATGCCGGCGCGGAATGAGGATTCAAAACCGATATGGATATCGCTATCAAAAAACAAATGTTTTATCATTTTGCCGCCCGCGCAGAAAGGTAACGCTTCGATAAGAACGTTTCTTGTCAGCGCCAATCAGAACAGAAATATACTGCTCTCGAGAGAGATAATGCTTACTACCGCAGCGGCCGGGGGCTTGTGGCAGGGACGAAAAATAATGGTATATGATTCGGTCAGCCGGGTTGATACCGACGCTCTGACCGGGCAATCAGGTTTTGCCGTTGAAATATTTGACCCGACTGAAACAATCACAGCAAAAGCAGAACAACCGCCCGACAGCGATAGGCTGAGTATGATAATCGCTGCCGGCGCCGCAGCAGGAGTGCTTGCGAAGAGTGAAAAGGTCGATTTCCGTCCTGATTTTATGCCTTATCAGGGCAAAAGGGCAGCTTTTGAAAAGACCATTAAAGTGCTTAGTATAAGCCTGGCGGTGCTGTTTATCGCACTGGGGGTTTTCGGCCATCTGCAATATTACAAAGCAAACAGCTACAGGAGCCGTTTGGCGAAAAAATTCAGCGGCGAATATGCCATTGCGATGACGGGGGCAAAATTTACAAGAGGCTCGGAGGCGGTCAAGAGGCTCAAGAGCGAAATAAACAGGATAAAAGATGTTAAAAGCGGCATATTGAGCGCTACGGGAGAAGAATCTGTAGAGGCAAAGCTTGCCTTATTCTTCGAGGCTCTTAACAGTGTGCCGGCGAGTGTTGATATTGAAATAGAAAAAGTTGCCATTACCACAACGACAATGACTATTACCGGAAACACGAGCAGCAGAGGATACCTGGAGCTTTTCGGAGCGGTTGATAAACATCCGAAACTTAAAAGGGGACAATCGAGTTATCAGTCGAAAGACAATCGAGACTACTTCAGGATAAACATCGAACTGAAACAATAAGGTGAACGGATGAAAGATATTTATAAAAAGCCGATTTTTTATTATGTGCTTGTGCCGGCCCTGTTGGCCGTCTGGCCTTTGTGGCTGTTTACACTCGGTTTGCCAGGCGCAAAAGACAGTTATAAAAAAGAAGCCGGCGAATATAGCGAGGCGGAAAAACTTATCGGGCAGATACTCGGCGAGCTTGACCCGCAGCGGCTCGATTACGCAAAGGCAAAAAAGGGCAAAGACAAGTTCGATTATGTAACCGCAATCGACCAGGTAACCAGATTTTGCAGAATTTCTCCGACGGCTTATAAGCTCAGCTCCAGTCCGTTAAGAAGTATGAAAGGCGGCCAGAAGAGCCAGGATGCCGCGGTGGCCATCGACCAAATAGATATTGAAAGACTCGCAAAATTCCTCTCCGTAATGCGTATGCGATGGGTGAATCTGCAGTGCACAAATATATCGCTGGTAAAACTCAAAGGCGAAAAGGACGCATGGAAAGCGGATATCAGGTTCGTATATTATCAGTAAACACAGGAAGTAAAGAAGTAAGGAGGTAAAGAGGTAAGGATAATTAGAAGTGTCGATTGTTTTTTTCCTTACATCCTTGCTTCCTTATTTCCCTTCCTTTTTAAATTGACTTCTTCCTCAATTTTCCATAACATATCATCCTTAATCCAATGATTTAGATTTAACAGAGGTATTATGACTAAAGAAAAGACAGAACTTAAACGGCGGCCATTTGTGCTGATTATCCGCGACGGATGGGGATATAATCCCAATCCCGCCCAAGACGCATATAACTCAATAAAGCAGGCTCATGTACCTACGGATGATATGCTGATGAGCCAATATCCGAATTGCATTATCCATACGAGCGGCGAAGATGTCGGGTTGCCCGCAGGCACTATGGGAAACAGCGAAGTCGGACATCAAAATATCGGAGCGGGAAGAATTGTTGACCAGGAATCAGTAAGAATCAGCAAGGCCATTCGCGACGGCTCTTTCTTTGAGAACGAACAAATCGCTAAACTGGTAGATTTTATCAGAGAGCATAATGGCAAACTGCACCTTCTCGGTCTTTGCAGCGATATCGGCGTGCATTCGTTTCTGGAACATCTTTATGGACTGCTTGAGCTTGCAAAGAGAAATAATCTTACAAAAGTCTATCTTCACGCTTTTACCGACGGCAGAGATTCTCCGCCGGACAGCGGCAAAGGGTATCTGCAGCAAATCGAAGATAAAATGGCACAAATCGGCGTCGGCAAAGTCGCAACCATAATGGGGCGGTTTTACGCGATGGACAGGGACAGCCGATGGGAAAGAGTGCAAAGGGCTTATGAGTGTATGACGCAGTGCAAGGGCGGCAGGGCGAAAAGCTCACAGGAAGCCATCGAGCAAAGTTATCAGAAAAAGGTAACGGATGAATTTATCGAACCGGTCTGCATCGTTGATGAAAACGACCAGCCGAGGGCGAAAATAGAGGACGGCGACGGCATTATCTTTTTCAATTTCCGAGGCGACAGACCCAGGGAAATCACACGGGCATTTGTCGATGATGCGTTCACAGGATTTGTCAGAACCGCCAGGCCAAAGATTTATTATCTCTGTATGACGGAATATGACGCGACGATTCCGGCGTCGGTTATCTTTGCAAAGCCGCCAAAGATGAAAAATATAGCAGCGGCTTATTTCAGTGAACTGGGATTGAAACAATTCAGATGCGCCGAAACAGAAAAATACGCTCACGTTACATTTTTCTTTAACGACTATACCGAGACTCCTTTTGGCGGCGAAGACAGGCAGATTGTGCCGTCGCCAAGAGTCCGGACTTATGATTTAAAGCCGGAGATGAGCGCATTTGAGGTCTGTGATATTGTGCTGCAAAGGCTCGAAATGAACAAATACGATGTAATAGTGATAAATTTCGCTAATCCCGATATGGTGGGACATACCGGAATACTCGAAGCCGCTGTCAAGGCTGCTGAAGTAGTTGACCAGTGTGTCGGGAAAATTCTTGAAAAGGTAAAACAGCTTGGCGGGGCGGCGATTATTACGGCAGACCACGGTAATTTTGAGAAGATGCGAGATGAAAACGGTAATCCATATACCTCTCATACGATCGGCGATGTACCGTTGATTGTTTTCGATGAGCTTAATAAAAACAAAAAACTCCGCAGCGGCGGAAGACTTGCCGATGTTATGCCGACTCTGTTGGAAATGATGGAAATTCCTCAGCCGCAGGAAATGACGGGAAAGTCGTTATTTGCACATTAAATTATAATGAGAAAAAAGCAAAAACCAACCTGTTTTATTATAGCAGGCCCAAACGGCGCAGGAAAGACCACATTTGCATTACGCTATTTGCCGCAGATAGCGGGCTGCCGCAACTTTGTCAATGCCGACCTTATTGCTTATGGTTTTTCACCTTTTGATTCGTTATCGGCTCAATATGAAGCCGGTCGTCTCTTTCTTCGTGAGATATACGCAAATATCGACAAGCGGGTTGATTTTGCTTTTGAGACGACATTGGCAGGCCGCAGTCAAATTGGTCTGCTGAAAAAACTCCGACAAGACGACTGGCAAATAGTCCTTTTTTTCTTGTGGATACCTGACGCGGCTTTTTCGAAAAGCCGAATTCGTGAGCGAGTGGAACACGGCGGACACGACATACCCGAAGACGCGATTTACCGCCGCTATCCCCGTATAATACATAATTTAATAAAAATTTACATTCCTCTTTGCGATAAAACTATTTGTTATGATAATTCCAGGTCTAAACCCGTTCCTGTCTTTGAGCAGGATGGTAAAATCCGGCGTATTTTTATTCAAGATATATATGGGAGAATTTTGAGGCAATCAGATGACTACAAAACGAATTAGTAAAATGGCTATGGTTGCCGGCAGGTGTCTCCAAAAAGCGGTGCGGGAAGAATTGCAGCGAAAAGCGTTACTTGGCCAATATGTTATTATAAACCGTAACGGCAAGGCCTGTCGTGTTTCGGCCAAACAAGCTCTAAAAATTGCTAAAGCTAAATAATTTGTTTACTGGACGTGCGTTTTGTTTTCGTAAAGACCCCAGTCCAACACAATACCTAATTTACGAGCTTTATTGTTGCAGAGTGCAAGGAAGACGCGTTCAACATGCGTATTCTGGCAAGTTTTTCCCATGAAATATATAAGAGGCGCCAAAGCAATACCCGTAATAATTGCTTCTATTTTACAC
>JBAVNP010000285.1:0-4814 GCA_049691175.1 Sedimentisphaerales bacterium | reverse complement strand
GCTTATGTCCCCTTACCGCCAGCGCGATACGCCTTCGCAGTAAAAGCAATTCCATTCTTGTTGCATTTATACTTGTCTGCATCGGGACTATTTCCTGAACTTCGGCATATATTTTTTGAGAAATTCGACACGAATGCGCTTCAGCTGAGAGTCCTCAAACATACTTAGCAGTTCCCAGCCGAGGTCGAGAGTCTGTTCGATAGTTCTGTTTTCGTAATATCCCTGTGAGATATAACGTTTTTCAAATTCATCCGCGAATGTCATATATTTTCTGTCTTCTTCCGACAAGGCGGCCTGGCCGAGAATTGTCGCAAGCTCCTGACATTCCTTGCCGCGGGCATAAGCAGCGTAAAGCTGATTATATAAATCGGCGTGGTCTTCGCGTGTTTTGCCTTTGCCGATACCTTTATCCTTGAGTCTTGAAAGACTCGGCAGCACATCGACCGGCGGGGCGATGGCCTTGCGGTGCAGTGAACGCGAAAGAATTATCTGGCCTTCGGTGATATAGCCGGTCAAATCCGGCACAGGATGCGTTTTATCGTCTTCGGGCATTGTCAGAACCGGCACCAACGTAATTGAGCCTTTTTTATTTTTGATTCTTCCGGCACGTTCATAAATCGTGGCAAGGTCAGTGTAGAGATAGCCCGGATAGCCTCGTCTGCCGGGCACTTCTTTTCTGGCGGCACTGATTTGGCGAAGGGCCTCGCAGTAGTTAGTCATATCATTGAGAACGACGAGAACGTGCATATCCTTTTCGAACGCAAGATATTCAGCCGCTGTAAGAGCGACTCTTGGAGTCGCGATTCGCTCAATTGCCGGGTCGTTGGCGAGATTGATAAACATTACGGCTCTTTCGATTGCGCCGCTGTTTGTCAGGTCGTTGATAAAAAACTGTGCGGCTTCAAATGTTATACCCATCGCGGCAAAGACAACAGCAAACTGCTCACCTTTGCCGAGCACCGTCGCCTGCCTTGCAATCTGAGCGGTTATTTCATCGTGCGGCAGACCTGAGCCGCTGAAAACGGGCAGCTTCTGGCCGCGAACAAGCGGATTTAAGCCGTCAATTGTTGAAATGCCTGTCTGAATGAATTCATTGGGGTAATCCCTGCTGTAGGGATTGATTGGATTGCCGTTTATATTGATAAGTTTTTCAGCGATTATTTTTGCTCCACCGTCTTTCGGCTCACCGGTGCCATTAAAGACCCTGCCGAGAATATCCGGCGAAACGGCGAATTGCTGCGGTCTGCCGAGCAGTCTAACCGTGCAGGAGTCGATATCAATGCCTTCAGTGCCTTCGAAAACCTGGACAAGCGCCTTGTCTCTTTCGACCTGAAGTATCTGACCATGCCGGATTGAGCCATCGCCGATTTCTATCTCGACCACCTCGCCGTAACGAGCCTCGTCAACAGATTCCACCATCATCAATGGCCCGTTTATACTATTTACTGTCTGATATTCCTTAAGCATTTTTTGCTCCTGCAAATTGAGCTTTGAATTGCTCGTCTGTTTTATTTCGTATTTTTGTGATTGTTTCCATCTGGTTTTCCGGCACGTATTTGGCTCGTGCAATATCTTCAGTAACGGCGAGCTTGAAAATTACTTCCGTATCAACGTCTTTTTCGATAGCCTCAAGACCTTTTTTATGGAAGTAGAGTATAGTTTTAAGCATTTCGAACTGTTTTTCCATTGAGGTATATGTGTCGATTTCGTGAAATGCGTTCTGGTGCAGATAATCTTCACGGATGCTTTTTGCCGTCTGAAGCACCATTCTGTCGGCAGGGCTTATCGCTTCAGAGCCGACGAGTCTTACGATTTCGGCAAGCTGCGATTCCTGCTCCAGCAGGCTCATTGCTTCCTGAGCCAAAGCCACCATTTCCTGCCCTTTTTCTTTGTTTTCAAAAAAGCCGGCCAGGTGTTGTTTATAGAATGAATAACTTGTCAGCCAGTCGATAGCGGGAAAATGCCTCTGATAAGCAAGTTTGCCCACCAGCGACCAGAAAACCTTGACGACGTGCAGCGTGGCCTGCACAACCGAGTCGGACAAATCGCCGCCGGGCGGACTTACCGCTCCAATTATCGAAAGGGAGGCTTCTCGAGCGGGTTTTCCGAGGCATTCGGTTCTGCCGGCTCGTTCGTAAAACGATGCGATTCTCGAAGCGAGATAGGCAGGATAACCTTCTTCCGCGGGCATCTCTTCGAGCCTTGTAGATATTTCTCTCATCGCTTCAGCCCATCGGCTTGTGGAGTCCGCCATAAGCGCCACCGTATAACCCATATCGCGGAAATACTCGGCAATTGTAATTCCTGTGTAAACGGAAGCTTCTCTTGCCGCTACAGGCATATTCGAGGTATTTGCGATAAGAACCGAACGTTTCATCAGGGGCTGGCCGCTGCGGGGGTCTTTTAACTGCGGAAATTCTATCAGCACATCCGTCATTTCGTTGCCTCTTTCACCGCAGCCGACATAGACAACGATATCCGCATCGATCCATTTGGAAAGCTGGTGCTGAACGACGGTTTTTCCTGCGCCGAAAGGTCCCGGCACACAGGCGGTGCCGCCCCTGGCTATCGGGAAAAATGTGTCGATAACACGCTGACCTGTCTGCAAAATAGTATGAGGGGCGAGCCTTTGTTTTACCGGCCTTCCCATACGCACAGGCCATTTCTGCATCATTTTAATTTCATATTTTTGTCCGTTGCCGGCTGTAACTGTTGCGATTTTTTGTTCAACTGTAAAATCACCTTCACTTAGCCCCTCAATTTTTCCGCTTATATCGGCGGGTATCATAATTTTATGCAGCAGCAGTTCGGTTTCCTGAACCTGGCCGATTATATCGCCGCCGGAAATTTCGGCGCCGTTTTTAATAACAGGCTTAAAGTGCCATTTCTTTTCCCTGTTCAAGCCCGGAAGCTGACTGCCGCGAAGAATATAATCTCCCTGAACTTTATAGAGCTGGTCAAGCGGTCTCTGAATGCCGTCGTAAATGCTTCCTATCAAACCCGGGCCAAGCTCAACGCTCAGCGGTGCGCCTATATTGACGACGGGTTCGCCCGGCCCGATACTGATGGTATCCTCATAAACCTGAATGCTTGCCGTATCGTCCTTAAGCCCGACGATTTCGCCGATGATATTCTGTTTTCCGACCCGCACTACGTCATACATTCGTGAACCGAGCATACCTTCGGCCGCGACAACCGGGCCGGCGACTTTTATTATTTTTCCTGTTTTTGCTTCTGCCATAATCCGTCCTGTTATATTAAGTATTTTGTAAGATATTTATTCCTGTAGCGGCTTTTAAAAGTTTGCCGAGACTTTCAACGGCAAAACCAGCCGGTTCTGTCGTAAACGGCACAACAAGAACACAAGGCGTTATTTTTGTGCTGAACTGCCTGAAAACTTCTTCAGTTTTGTGCGCGATGTTTTCCGCCACGATTATAATTGCGTATTTTTCAGCGGCGATTTTTTCAGCCGTCCGAAGTATCTTATCAGTCTTGTCGCCGACAGCGAAACAATCAACGCCGAGCGCCGAATAAGGCATAACAAAATCCGCACTGCCAAGTATTGCTACTTTTCCCTGCATAATCAGACTACAATCCTGTCAAGGATTACTCTTGGTTCAATATTCGCTCTTTTGCAGGCAAGAACCGTTCTTACCATTCTTATTTCATGCTCTTTTAAAAGCAGGTGTGCGATAATCGGCTGCACTCCTGCCGTTATATATCTGGTTGTTTTCAGGAATCCGAGCAGATGCTCGTCGCAAACCGCCTCGAATTTCAAAAATGAGTCTTCCTTCTTCAGATAATTTACGCCGGCTTCGATGAAATGATAATAAGGCGTTGCGTAAAAGTACTGTGCCAATGCCTCATATCCGATGTCGGAACACTGAACGAGCCTCGATTTTTCAATATATCCGCCGCGCAGAAAAACATCTGTGTTCAGCAGGCCGGTAAATTTCATCCGCATCATTGTTCGGATATTTATCAAATCAGTCTGCATCCGCAGCAGTTCCTGCAGAAAAATGCTGCCGATACCGCCGGCTAACTTTAGCAGCCAGTCCGTCTCAACCTTGTCGATTTCGAGGTCTATATCGCGGACGTTTTTGTTTTTGTAATACCCGACGATGCCCGCTTCGACACCTTGCTGAAAATATTCCGGCAGGCCGCTGGAATTTTCCTGCTCGAATACCTGCTCGAACTTTTCCGGCAGGACATTTCCTTCCCAGCAGTAATCGCTGCCAAGCGGCCTTTTAAGAACAAATCTTCTGATAGCGAGCCGCAGATTGGCAAAGTCAATCTTTGCCCGAAACAGTTTTATGATTTTATCATCTATTACTAACCGCTCGAAAAATACCCTGGTTTCTGTTCGTTTCTGGCAGAGCATTTGTTCTATATCCTCATCGGTTATCCGTGATGAAAGGGCGTATTCAGTGCCGGCAAGCATTTCCACAGCTTCGTTTATATCCTTTGCGTTTGCCAGTTCTACGAAAAACTGTGCCGCAAGCATCCTGTCTTCTATAGCCCTGACCTGCGCAGCGGCAAATGTGTATCGCCAGTCGCAGTCTCCTATGGGCGGATACAAATTAAAATACAACAAAGGTTGTTCTAAAAGAATCGGCATATTTTTTATCCAAACAATTGCTCAGCAAGCCTGCCTTCAAGCTGCCTGCAGGCTTCCTTGAGCAGCACATCAAGAGCGGCATTGACCCGTACTTTGCCCTGTCTCAATATAAATCCCGCTTTGATATCGGCTCTGTCAGAGGCCAAACGAAGATTACCCCTGTCGGCCAGTTTCCGGTTAACATTGCGAATGAAGT
>JBAVNP010000284.1:0-1656 GCA_049691175.1 Sedimentisphaerales bacterium | reverse complement strand
CCGGTCAGGAAGTTTCCACTTCGATAAGCTCCACAATTTGCGTCAGGGCGCTCTACATCGGCACCTCCTGAGCGATAGCCACGTCAAAAGCCTTCGAAGCAGCGCTACCAGCCCGCGTAAAAGGAATGTATTCTTTACGCGACCAGCCTAATGTAGCCGCCCGGCTACTCACGGCTGTTTAATCCTGTATAAATCATTGCTAAACCTTTTATATTTTCAGAGTTTAAAACAGGTTTAAAATGTAATTATATAACCGAAAAAATGCTTGTCAAACAATTAAAAAGAGGAAATTACAGCACATAAAGGACAAAAATGGCAAAAATTGCCGCTTTTTCATATAAGACATGTCAAAATAGGCAATATAAAAAGATGATATAAGTGACTCTGCAGATTAGTTGCCTGAGTTGCATTTGCCTCAATCAGCTCCTCAGTCAGCCACTCGCAGTTCTGAATAGCCCGCCTCGAACAGATCATAAACCTCTTTCAGTTCGCCGTTGAAAAGGCGGATACAGCCTCGTGAGCTTTTTGTGCCGATGGTTGTCTCATCATTTGTGCCGTGGATTGCGATACCCTCGATGCCGCGTGTCCTGCTGTCCGTGCCTTCAAGTGCAATCCAGCCGGAGCCTAACGGATAATCAGGGTCATCGGCGTGATATACTTTTCCTGTTTCAGGGTCAGTCCAGGTCGGCTTGACAAGTTTTCCGCCCGGTTTTGCCCGCCACAGTCCCACCGGTGTCTCGTGGCCTGCTTTGCCGAGTCCTACCTTATAGCTTTTAACATACATATTCTGCAGATACAGGTCCATTGTGAAAGATGAGCGATAAACAACAGCGTGAAACGGACCGTGTACAACTTTTATTGTCTGTCCTGCCTGCAGAGCCTTATCGCTGGAAATATTGTTTATCCTCATCAGAAACTGGTAAGGCACTTTAAAGTTTACCGCGACGTTTGCCAGAACGTCGCCCGGCTGAATCTTGTATGTAGTGCAAAGATTATCTCCAAGCTGAACCGTTCGTCCGAACAGCCAGTCATTGGCGAGACCTTCCATTTGCTTTTTGACCTGCTGCCTGAGACTGTCTTCCATCGCCATATTAAGGACATCATTTAAGATGTCTCTTGCAGCGACAGTTCTTCCTTCGGCGATATTTTTTTGAGCATCCTGCAGAAGTGCCGCGACCCGCGGACCCGCCAGACTATTGGCTTCAGCGGTAATACCGCCTAAGCCGGTTTTTGTCTGCGGCACGGCCTGGTCCTTCTTTACCGGCGTTTGCACGGGTGCTTCTGTCGGCTGCTGAGGCTGTGTTTTTTTGAAGGGGTTATAGAGAAATATCGCTGTTGCAAGTGCCGCGATAACCACCGCCGCTATATAATAGATTATTGTGTTTTTTCTGTTAGGCCTGTAATTGCCGTAAGATGATATAGCCATTTTAGATTAACCTTCCTTTGTCATTTATTCCTGAAATATGTTACGCCTTCATTTGTAACGAGCATATCTATGGGCTTATCGTGTTCGACTGTCGGCACATCTTGTATGAGCTGTTCTGCGAAACCGAATCCGCATTTTACAACCTTCAGTTTTTCATTTTGAAAAAACCTGTCATAATAAGAGCCGCCTCTGCCGAGCCGGTTGCCGTTTTTGTCAAACGCCAGCCCCGG
>JBAVNP010000283.1:0-1936 GCA_049691175.1 Sedimentisphaerales bacterium | reverse complement strand
CAGTAACTTTGGTACCTACTTTTCTTATTCCTGATTTATGACTCAGACTATCTCTTGACCATAGCAAATCTGTTGCGTATGGTATGCCGCTATCCAACTTGTCAAATCTGGTACAGTTAGGCTCGCGATACGGCTGTCCTGTCTGCGCAATATCATAGCGTAGTTTGGACGTGTAATCGGTAGGAAAATAGGTATAACCTATACGCACCCACTGGTTACCGTAGGTATTATTGTAATTCTGCGGCAGCGTTCCCCACGGAGGCGGGTTGATATATGATTCATATTTATAGGCGGAAATCTCGTTATTGGGGCAGTAAAATAAATTCGGGTCGGTTATGAATCCTGCCTCAAACAAACAAGCCCATCGCAAAGGCGCATACCTCCCGGTTTTCGGATTAAACGAACTCCACCAATCTCCGTCGCCTCTATATACAACATAGAAATGACTTATATCTCGTTTATACGTGCCGTTTATCATGGCGCCATCGGCAGGCATCAGATTATCATAAGTGTCGGCATACATAATCATCGCTGCGCCAACCCGTCTAAGGTTATTGGCGCAGAGCAGTCTTCTGGCATCATCTCTGGCTTTGTCCTTCGAAGGAACAAGGGCTGCGCTGATGGAGAACGCAAGGGCTATAATTACTAATACAACAATTACTTCAGGCAGCGTAAAACCTCTTTTTTTGCTCTTCATAACGGCCTTTTTAATTCCAACTGAAAACAGCGATTGCCTTTTAAGGCTCAATCATATCAAATATCGTATAATAAAACACATTCCAATTAGCTAAGATGCTACTCTCCTTCAAATACCAAACTACACCAGCGGGGGTAGTTAGGTTATCAGTAAAGACATTCGGGTCAGCGCAATACACTACATGGCCGTCTTTAAATAAGCCATTAATCCCGGGATCGAGAACAACAACTTTGTTATTCACTCTTCTTATTCCTGACTTATGACTCAGTGTATCCCTTGTCCATATCACATCTGTTGCGTATGGCAGAGTTCCATCAAGACGGTCAAACCTTGCACAGTTAGGCTCACGATACTTAAACCCTGTTTGTGGATCTGTTCTTTTGGGGGCGTTCGAGTCCGTAGGGTAATAGGTATAACTCATACGCACCCATTCATTCCCGGGACCGCCGGGAGAACTATTATAATTCTGCGGCAGCGTGCCCCACGGAGGCGGATCAATATATGACTCGTATCTAAACCAAGAATACTCGCTAGCGGGGCAGTAAAATAAATTCGGGTCGGTTATGAATCCCGTCTCAAACAAACAGGCGAATCTCAAAGGAATAAGTTTGCCGTCGGGGTCTACACTTTTATCACAATTTCTAAAATCATTTCGATACAAAACATAGGGATGTGTTTCTACTTGCACTTTGGTTTGACCGCAAGGTGTTCCCTGGTTTGTGGGCAGCAGATTGTCATAAGTGCCGGCATACATAATCATCGCAGCGCCAACCCGTCTAAGGTTATTGGCGCAGAGCATTCTTCTGGCATTATCCCTGGCTCTATCCATTGAAGGAACAAGGGCTGCGCTGATGGAGAACGCAAGGGCTATAATTACCAATACAACAATTACTTCAGGCAGCGTAAAACCTCTTTTTCCGCTCTTCATAATTGTCCCTCTCATCAATTTCGGCAAACTCTTATAGATTTACCACAACACCAATATTATATGCAAAATTCAATTAAATATCAATGTTATTATTTTTTTCGCACGTAACTATCCGGCAAACAGGCATTTGAAAAATCAGGCTGTTTATTATCCGTATTTGGCCAAATCCGGAAATATGGCTTGATTCCGGCGTTTTTCAATATTTTATTTTTTAGAAACGGCGACTTCGAATACTCTCCCGCGGCGGACACGGCGGACTGAAAAATCAAAATTGTTATAAGTTAAGCTGTCGCCGACGCGAGGGGTATGGC
>JBAVNP010000282.1:0-3363 GCA_049691175.1 Sedimentisphaerales bacterium | reverse complement strand
GTTCACTTGAACTGATTGAAGCCCCAAGAGCACTGCCTGTCCTCGATGAAAGAGATTTTCGCAAAATCAACTTTTATATTCAGCATTTTGTCGAACAGAAAAATGATGTGGCATCTGAAGGGAATTTTCTCCGCAGGCTGCTCGGCGGCAAAGGCAACAGTGCGGCAAGGCGAACAGCTGCGGTTACGGAAATAATCGGCTCTGACTGGTGGCAGAGATACGAAGATCAGCAACTGGCTGCGGAAGGGCCGAATATTATGGGCATTGTGCCTGTTGTGCATATTCAGAATATCGCACAGCCTTTGTATTACGAGGGAATCAGCGATGTTGAACCTTTGATACCGCTTCAGGATGAGCTGAATACGAGACTGAGCGACAGGGCAAGCAGAATAACATTCCAGGCGTTCAAGATGTATCTTGCCAAAGGCATTGAAGGTATTGAGAACAGGGCTGTTTCGCCGGGCAGGATGTGGTGCACAGATAATCCTGATGCGAGTATCGAACAATTCGGCGGCGACAATGCAACGCCAAGCGAGGATACACATATCGCGGAGATAAGAGAGGCTTTAGACAAAGCCAGTGGTGTTACGCCTGTAGTTGCAGGTGTGCTGAAAGACAAGGTCGGAAATCTGACCAGTGCCGTTGCTTTGCGGCTGACTCTTATGGGAATGCTGGCAAGAACCGAACGGAAGCATTATGTCTATGGACATGGTCTTAAAGAAATCGCGGCGATGATAATGCAATTGCTGGATGTTACGAATATTTATCCCAATACAAAAGATGAAAGAATATTTGATGTTATTTTTCCAAGTCCTCTGCCGGAGAACATGCTTGAGAAACTCAATGAAGCAAAATTGAAACAGGAACTCGGAGTGCCTGCAGAGCAGATACTGCGGGAACTTGGATACGAGAAAAATTCTTAAAAGAGAGGTTTTTTAATGAGTCAGGTTGACGCAGAAAAGATTGAAGGCTCAGAAGAGCCAAGAAACGAAAGGCTCGTAGATGTAAGCGAGGCTATTCGCTACCGCAAAAGGGCACAGAGTGCCGAGCAGAAGCAGACGCTGCTTGAACAGGAACTTGCCGAAAGCAAGGCTGAAGCGGAAAGACTAAATAAAAATCTTTCGCAAATGGCGATTGAACGGCAATTGATAGACAAACTTGTTTCGGCAGGCGTGCGAGATATGGAAGCTGCCGTGATTATCGGCAGGGCAAGGCTCGAAGACGACAAAAAAGCTACGGCAGCAGATGTTGTTGAACAGTTGAGGAAAGAAAAAAGTTATTTGTTTTCTGAGAGTTCAATTACTGCTTTAGCAGGGGCAAAGACGAGCGGAGTCAAAGACAGGTTGTCCGGCACAACAGGGGCTCTTGAGCGTGCGGCCAAAAAGGCCGCCAATACCGGCTCAAGAGCAGACCTGCAGGAGTACCTGCGGGCAAGAAGAAACTTTGTATAAAGAATTTTGCAATTTTAAAGGAGAATAACAATGGCTTTTACAGGTAAAGCGACATATTCGGCAGGAGTTACACTGCCTGAAATCGCGGAAGATGTATCAGACCTCATCGGGATTATTTCGCCAACTGAAACGTTTTTACTGGATGCGATAGGCGACCCGCTTCGTGAGGCAAAAAGCACTTATCATGAATGGCTTGAAGATTCACTTGTGCCGAACAAGGATGCAATCAGCGACAGTTCAATCAGCGACCCTGATGGCGAGACAAGCTTTGATGTTGCCAATGGCGATAGATTCAGAGCCGGCGACCAGATTCAAACAGCAGGCTCTGAAGAGCTGATACTGGTAACAAGTGTAAGCGATAATACGATTACCGTTGTTCGCGGGTATGCAGGCACAACGCCTGAAAATATCGCTGACGGTCAGGTAATTCACATTCTCGGCAACGCTGCGCTTGAAGGCGATGACAAACCCACTGCAAGGTTTACAAACCGGGTACGATGCGGCAACTACACGCAGATTTTCACTGACGGCGTAGAAGTCAGCGGCACAAATGTTGCCGCAAGTCATCTTGGCATTTCAGACGAGATGGATTACCAGAAGGGCGAAAGACTGCGTGAGTTGATTCGAGACCTTGAAAGCACCGTTATCAACGGCGGTCAGCCTTCGGCGAATCCACAGGGTTCGGGTTCTATTCGCAGAAGTATGAAAGGTATTATCCAGAGCATCGCGACGAATGTTTATCGTCCCGGCGATTCAGGATTTCCTTCGGGAACCGGGCTTGATGAGGCAAAGATTAACTATGTATTGCGGCAGATTTGGGAAAACAGCAGCGGCAATGTCAACCTAATTGTTGTCGGCGGCTTCCAGAAGCGCAAAATCAACTCGTTTTTGAGCGCAAGCAGAAGTTTCGGACCGGCTGATACGGCATACACCGACATGGTTAGCGTCTATGAGAGCGATTTCGGCGTTTGCAGGATTATAACGAGCAAGTGGATTCCGCAGGACGCTGTGCTGTTTCTTGATTCATCGCGGGTAAACGTGCTTCCTCTTGCAGGCAGAAGTTTTTATTTCAAACCTCTGGCAAGCAGCGGCGATTACGAATGCGGCCAGTTAATCGGCGAATATACACTTGAATTCAGAAATGAGGCTGCGCACGGTCTAATCAGAGATCTTGCTATAAGTTAATTCGCAGCGGACAAGTTTCGGCCGGGCGCGGATATCTAAAAAACAGCTGCGGCAATAATAAAGGTTAGATTATTCCGGCCCGGCCGAGCAAATCCGTCTAAAGCGAACAAGAATGAGGTAAAACAATGAATAGTTTTTCAAATGATGTTGATATTTTGAGATATGAGCCAGGTTTGTTCGGCGATTTGCATTTTGCCGGCCAGGTTTTGATAAATGGCACAGGCGGAGCGATTGAAGGCACAACCTTCACTTCGCCGGACGCGGATTTCAATGCCGCCAAAATCACGGCAGGAATGGTTATATATCTGCAAAGCACAGACGGCATTGTTGATGGTGCTTATGAGATAGTGTCGGTGGATTCCGCAACACAGCTTGTAATTTCTGTTTTAAGGGCAGATGGGCAAAATGAAGCAATTGCCCTGCAGGATGCCGATGATGTAATTTATAGAATCTGCACATATCAGCCGCAAGGCAGCGAAGTATTTTTACAACTTACACAGCATTTTGAGTTAAAGCCAGGCGTTGCCGATGGAGATTATAGCGCCGACGATATTCTTGATGTTTCGGTGCTAAGGCAAGTTTCGGTCTATGGAGTTCTGTCAATAATTTTTGCAACTCTTTGGGGCAGGGCGAAAGACAGCGAAGAAAACTTCCGGGAGAAAAGCAAATATTACAGGCAGCTTTTTGAAAAAGCTTTGCAGAGATGCAAAGTTTGCATCGACCGCGG
>JBAVNP010000281.1:0-6380 GCA_049691175.1 Sedimentisphaerales bacterium | reverse complement strand
TCCTTACATCTTAATTCTACCACTGTGCCTCGTAATACGCTCCGGCAGGGCCTTGCGGTTTTGGTTTCGGGCGGGATTTTATTATTGCCTCGGCAATCACAATGTCAGCCTTGTTGGTTATCTTGATATTCGAGAAGTCAGTTTCAACTATCGCAACTTTGTGGCCCAAAGCCTCAATAAGCTGCGAATCATCGCTTATTTTTGATTTGTCGAGATTAGAGAGATTTGCATAAGCCTTTTTGAGTAAATCCTTCTTAAATACCTGCGGCGTCTGTGCTTCATAAAGGCCTGTCCGGTCAATGGTTTCGATAATTTGTCCTTTCTCAACTTTTTTTAATGTCGCGACGACAGGGCAGGCAAGCATCGCAGCGTCATATTTTTCGGCAGCCTTAAATACATCATCGAGCCATTCATTTTTCAGGCAACAGCGGACGGCATCGTGGACTGCAACAAAATCAATTTCGTCTTTGACAAGCTCAAGTGCTTTAGCGACAGTTTCAAATCGCTCTGCACCGCCGATGCAGAGTTTTACGCCGTGGAAACTAAGGTTGGCACCGTGAGAGATTTTAAACATTTCCTCATCTTCGGCAGGGATTGACATTATTATTTGTTTGACGTTATCTCTGCCGGCGAAAAACTCTATGCTTCGCAGAAATGCAGGCCTGCCGGCGACATCGGCAAATTGTTTTTTCTTCGCCGCTTCGAGATTATGCTGCTGCTCTTTAACAAATCTTTTGCTGCTTCCCGCCGCACAAATTATTACCGCGATATTCATATGATTACCTTTTAGCCACAGATTACACAGATTACTTTGATTTTGTATTTCGTCCATCGGTTGCGCTGCTCGTCACGGTTACGTTAAACGTCATACGTAAGACGAAACGAGCTGCGCAACCGTAACCGATTGACGTATTCTTCAATATTCAATTCCTTTTCTTGCCTTTATGTTTTTTCTAAATGGATGTTTTATTTCTTTCATCTCTGTTACGAGGTCGGCTAAGTTAATAAGTTCTTTTGTCGCACCTCTGCCTGTCATTATTATTTCGACATTAGTTTTTTTTGATTTTATTATATTTTTTATACATTGCAAACTGACAAGTTTTTCCCGGCAGCAATATATAATTTCATCGAGGATTATTAAATCGTATTTTCCCTTTTTTACGTTTGCCTGAATTTCTTTGCAGGCCTTTTCTATTTTATCGCAAACAATTTTTTTGTTATTTTTCTTTAATAAATTCCATTTTACATTAACAGGCACAATTTTAATCGGAAGTTTTGACTTTGTAATGGCTTTTCGTTCGCCGAGTTTAAGGGCGAGGGGTTTGAGGAATTGGAAAATGATAACCTTTTTACCCCAGCCTGCGGCGCGGAGCGCAAGGCCGAAGGCGGCGGTGGTTTTGCCTTTGCCGCTGCCGGTATAAACCTGGACTAATCCTTTTTTGGGCATAAGAATATGATAAAAAGATAAAGATAAAAGGTCAAAGGGAGTTTTTATAATTCCTGTGCGGTAATCGAGAATTCGCCGTTTTTGTTGCAGGCCAATTCGGAAATTTTTACAACAGCGTCCTTGTTAATAGTTCCGTAGATATGAGGGAATTTTTCATCGGTTCCCTTGGGACTTTCGTAAATCGTTTTTGCTTTTAATTTGGTGGGGTCAATTTTCAACAATAGTATCTCAGTTTTTCCTTTAAACATTAAATTTGCTATTTTTTCAATTTGACCATCGTCTGAACAGTGGATAAAACCATCGTTATTATATCTTTTCGGAATATATTCGCCTTTTTTTATGCAGGCCGACCACTCATCTTTTTCAGCAATATGGTATATCATACGTCCTTTGCGGCTAAATTTTTTTCTACACAACAAAGAAGCCGAGCAAGCAGAGCAGGCCGCCGACTATTGCCACAATGATTCCCCAGACTCTCAGAAGTTTTTTCATCTCTTTGAAAGCATTGCAGAACTTGATAGATACCTTTGGCAGCACAATCAGAAACATTCCTTTTATAAGGGCGGCCCAGCCGAAAATCGTAATAATAACAGACCAGTCCCTGGTCCAGTTATTATGCAATGTTACCAGAAAGCATCCTATGACCAGGGCAACAAGACCGCCCAAATAAATGGCCGGCGGATTTTCCGTAAAGTCTTTTATCAGTTTCTTGTAAAAGTCGGGATTGCCGGATATGCCGATGCCGATGACCAGATAGATGATTCCCAGAATTTGGAAGATTTGAGCGTCTGTCATTTTTGTTTCTCCTAAACAATTTATATCTGTTTCCATACAGACAATTCTTATTTTTAATTATCGCATAGATTTTTAACGCTGGCAACCACAAAATTCGCCTCTATTCAGCCTGCATAATTTGCCAAGGACAGTATCCTGCCTTTGCCAAAATTTCCTCAATTTTTTGCTTTATCTGCTTACAAAAATGTCTATAATTCCCACAAAATCGTAAATGCGACAGATTTGTAGTTTTTCAGGGAGGAACAGATGCCAAGAAGAAACGATGTAAAGAAGGTAATGATAATAGGTTCCGGGCCGATTATAATCGGCCAAGCCTGCGAATTTGACTATTCCGGCACACAAGCCTGCAAGGCCCTGCGCAAGCTGGGCTACCAAATCGTTCTTGCCAATTCCAACCCCGCCACAATTATGACCGACCCCGGTATGGCGGATATTACATATATCGAACCATTGACGCTGGAGGCTATGACTGAAATTATCAAAAAGGAACGGCCTGACGGCCTTCTGCCAAATCTCGGCGGGCAAAGCGGTCTTAACCTTGTTTCAGAATTGAGCAAGGCAGGCGTTCTGGAGAAATACGGCGTTAAAGTCATTGGCGTCAATGTTGACGCAATTGAACGCGGCGAAGACCGAATCGCATTCAAAAATACTATGAACAAACTCGGCATCGATATGCCCAAAAGCGACCCTGCCTATACCGTTGAAGAGGCGGAAAAGGTGGCAGAAAAACTTGGTTATCCGGTGGTTATCCGGCCGGCATATACAATGGGTGGAACCGGCGGCGGATTAGTCTATAACATCGAAGAACTTCGCGTTATAGCAAGCAGGGGCATATCGGCAAGTCTTGTAGGGCAAATCCTGATTGAAGAGTCTGTATTGGGCTGGGAAGAGCTTGAGCTGGAAGTCGTCCGTGACGCGAAAAACCAAATGATTACAGTTTGCTTTATCGAAAATGTCGATGCGATGGGCGTTCATACCGGCGATTCATACTGCACCGCTCCTATGCTGACAATCGACCCGAAACTGCAGAAAAAACTGCAAAAATATTCTTATGATATCGTCGAGGCGATTCAGGTCATCGGCGGGACAAATATCCAGTTCGCACACGACCCGAAGACCGGCAGGGTAGTAGTTATCGAGATTAATCCGCGAACCAGCCGGTCAAGCGCACTCGCCTCGAAAGCTACAGGATTTCCAATCGCACTTGTCTCGGCAATGCTCGCAGGAGGCCTGACGCTCGATGAGATTCCTTACTGGAGGGATGGGACACTTGAAAAATACACGCCAAGCGGCGATTATGTAGTTGTTAAGTTCTCACGCTGGGCGTTTGAGAAGTTCAAGGGCGTTCAGGATAAACTCGGCACCCAGATGAGAGCGGTCGGCGAAGTTATGAGCATCGGCAAAACTTATAAAGAGGCCTTCCAGAAATCTATCCGGTCATTGGAAAATGGCAGACACGGTCTTGGGTTTGCAAAGGATTTTAATAAAAAATCGCTGCCGGAATTGATGGATATGCTAAGCGAACCGACAAGCGAACGGCAATTTATAATGTATGAAGCCCTGCGGAAAGGCGCTGATATTGATGAACTTTTCAAAAAGACGTATATCAAGACGCACTTCCTGAAACAAATGAAAGAGCTGGTCGAGCTTGAAGAACAGATTCTGAAATACAAAGGCAAACAGTTGCCGGATAAACTTTTGACGCAGGCAAAGAAGGACGGTTTTGCGGATAAATATCTCGCTCAAATTCTCGGCGTTAAGGAAGAGCAAATCAGAAAACAGAGAACGGCTCTGGGCGTTGTCGAAGGCTGGCACGCTGTGCCGGTGAGCGGCGTTGAAAATGCGGCGTATTATTATTCGAGTTATAACGCTCCGGATACTGTTGGCGTAAGCGATAAAAAGAAAATAATGGTTCTGGGCGGCGGACCTAACAGAATCGGACAGGGCATCGAATTCGACTATTGCTGTGTTCACGCGGCCTTTGCACTTCGCGATTTAGACTACGAAACCATAATGGTAAACTGCAACCCTGAAACGGTTTCTACCGATTACGACACTTCCGATAAACTTTATTTCGAGCCTTTGACCGTCGAAGATGTTCTAAGTATTTATCAGAAAGAAAAACCAATCGGTGTAATCTGCCAGTTCGGCGGACAAACGCCTTTGAATATCGCCGCGGAACTGGAAAGAGCGGGTGTAAAAATACTCGGCACATCGGTTGAGTCTATCGACCTTGCGGAAGACCGCGACAGATTCCGGGAGAAAATGGAAAGCTTTGGTATTCCGATGCCGGCCTCCGGTATGGCAAGCACGTTTGACGAAGCCGCGAAAGTCGCCGCTAAAATAGGCTATCCTCTTATGGTTCGGCCATCTTATGTTCTCGGCGGACGCGGGATGGAAGTCGTTTACGATGTTGAAATGCTAAAACGATATGTTGACGCCGCTGTTGGCGTAACACCTGAAAGACCAATATTGATTGACAAGTTCCTTGAAAATGCACTTGAGTGCGAAGCTGACGCTCTTGCCGACGGCACTGACGCGTTTGTGCCTGCGGTGATGGAACATATCGAACTTGCGGGAATACACAGCGGCGATTCGGCCTGTGTTATTCCGCCAATAAGTATCCCACAGAAACATCTCGATACAATTTATGAATACACGCGAAAAATCGCGATAAAACTTAATGTCGTCGGTCTGATGAATATGCAGTATGCAATCGCCGAAGACAAAGTTTATGTCCTTGAGGCAAATCCGAGGGCGTCAAGAACTGTGCCGTTAGTTTCAAAGGTCTGCGGAATACAAATGGCAAGACTTGCCACGCAATTAATGCTTGGCAAAAAAATCGCCGAGCTGAAACTAAAACCGAAAAAGTTCCCGCACTTCGGCGTAAAAGAATCGGTATTTCCGTTCAATATGTTCCCTGAAGTTGACCCGATTTTAGGGCCTGAGATGCGCTCAACCGGCGAAGTTTTGGGTATGGCTGATTCTTTCGGTCTTGCGTTTTATAAGGCTGAGGATGCCGCAAAGCAAACTTTGCCATCAAAAGGGACAGCCCTGATTACCGTAAATAACGCTGATAAGGATGCAGTTGTTGATGTCGCAAAAAGGTTTGTGAAATTAGGCTTTAAAATTCTCGCAACCAACGGCACCTGCAAACATCTCAAAAATAACGGCGTTAAGGTTGAGTCGGTTTACAAAATGCAGGAAGGCAGGCCGAATATTATGGATGCCATAAAGAACGGCGAAATCCAGCTTTTGATAAATACGCCGGCGGGCAAGACGAGCCAATATGACGATTCCTATATCCGCAAGGCTGCGATAAAACACAAAATTCCTTACATAACAACCATTGCTGCCGCGACCGCAAGCGCAAAGGGAATCGAGGCCATCCAAAAAAGCAGAGGCAAAATTAAATCGCTGCAGGAATACCACGCGGAGATTAAATAGTCGTTTTGGCTGTGCCGTCTGCAGCCCCAAAAAAATGGACAAAAATTTGTTGAAATCGCAAAAACGCTTTATATACTTATCCTCTTCTCATAGAAACACAGACCCCAAAATTCCCCCGGAAATCTACGGCAGGATGTGTGAAAATGAGCATGAAAATATGAGCATAACGTATTGATTATAAAAGGGTTAAGTATTTGTTTGTATGTGCAAGAAAGGAGGCGACGAGCCGGTAGTACTGATAGGAAAATTAAAAACGTCAGTTTTTAAGTTTTATAGGAAAATTTAGAAGTAGAAACAAAGTTAAAAAAACAGTTTTATTAAGGAGATTAAAAAATGAAAAAGTTGATTGTATTGGCTCTCATTGCGGCGATGATAGCAATTGTTTCTGTTAGTTTCGTAACGGCTGAGGATGCCAATGCACCTGACCCTAATGCACCCCAGGAACCTAATACGCCTAAAACCGAGATTAGCTGGTTTGCAGAGCCTGCAGAGCCGAATACAGCTGAACCTAATGCACCCCAGGAACCTAATACGCCTAAAACCGAGATTAGCTGGTTCGCACAGGCCGAAGAGCCAAATGCGGCTGAACCTAATGCAGTTGAACCTAATGCACCGGCACCTCAATAATTTAATTTAATGATATAAAGCCCCAATACGAAATTTGTACTGGGGCTTTTTGTTTGCGCTATTC
>JBAVNP010000280.1:0-4847 GCA_049691175.1 Sedimentisphaerales bacterium | reverse complement strand
GTACACGGCCACAAGCTGGTTAACGGGCTTTTTTCTGCCGCATATGATTTTTCCACCGACAATGCTGCTTAAAGTCATTCGCGTACTTGGGTCGGTCTTTTTCGTCATAGGCGCGGCGTCGTTTGTTATTTGTGCCGTGCAGGTTTATGGCGGTAAAATATTCAAATGGGGCGTTGCCAGCAAAGGTTTATACAAATATATACGCCATCCGCAGTATTTTTCACTGGGCCTGTGGGGTATCGGGATGTGTATTCTGTGGCCGAGATTTATTGTGCTGGCGAGCTTATCAATTATGTTTATTTTATATTATTTTCTCGCAAGGGATGAGCAGCAGCGAATGCTGGCAAAATTCGGCGAAAGCTACGGCGATTATTTGCAGAATACGGGGATGTTTGTGCCGCGATTTATCGAAAAACGATTCGGATTTATGCGAAATATTATTCCAAGCACATCGGCCAGATTAGTCATAATCCCGGCACTTATCATAATTGTTGTCCTGGGCAGCGGCTTTATTCTCCGCGCGATTACACTGCAATCACTTGCGTTCGAATCCAGGGGTAATATCACGCTGGTATCAATTTTGCCGGAAGACAATTATTTGAATGCGAATGTGCTGAATGGAATTCTGGGGGGCGACAGCGGCCTGCAAAGCGAAAAAGATTATCTGGGTTATGTTATGCCGGGCGACTATATTATGCAGGGAATGATTGCCGATACGGGCGATAACTTCCATCTGTACAAAAAACATCACAGTATCGCGATGATAAGCGAATGGGTGCTGCACCCGTTCAGTCATTTGAGAGCTTCGCCGGCGCTGCATATGGCCAAAATGCACAATGTTGACCCCGCGATTGCCAGACGCCATCACTGCCCGATGGGAATTGACGACCCCAATCTTGATTGCAAAACCTGTCCATATAGGCGCGTAATCATCGTCGAAGTAGAGCATAAAACCCCAAACCATATAAGCGGAAAACAATTACTTGAATTCGATACCATTCGCGTGCCGATAGAAGTAATAGACCTGAATGCGAAAACGGGACAGATTGTCAACGTAACAAAAGTTAAAAAATCAACAGCGTGGGAAAATGTCCCTACGCCCGCAATTTGAAAGATAAAAAATGAAAAAGATTCAAATACTCGGAACAGGCTGCCCAAAGTGTAAAAAACTTGCCGAACTTGTTGAACAAACCACAAAAGAACTCGGTATTGAGTATGAAATCGAGAAAGTTACAAAGATTAATGATATAATGAAGTTCGGCGTTATGGTTACGCCTGCCCTTGTCGTTGATGGAAAAGTAAAAGTCGCCGGCAAAGTGCCTTCAATTGAACAGTTAAAGGAATTGTTGAGATGAAAAATGCCTGGAAAGTAATTATTGTTTTGATTCTTGTATCAGCGGTAACTGCCGTTGTATTGCTCAAAAAGGCTGAAAACAAAAATCAGTCAATACCTGTTGAGGTTAAGCCTGCTGAGATAATTGAAGTAAAAGAAGTAAACCAGTCAACGGAAAAAATGGCTGAACCTAATAATGCCCCGCTCGTTATGACTGTCGAGATTGTTGAGCCTGTAAAGAAATTGCCGCGATTGGTTGATTTGGGCGCTGATAAATGTATCCCCTGCAAAATGATGAAGCCCGTTCTTGAAGAACTTGACAAAGAATATAAAGGTAAATTGCAGGTCGAATTTTACGATGTCTGGAAAGACCCGGCTCCCGGCCAGCAATACGGAATAAGGGTAATACCCACACAGATTTTTTTGAGTCCCGATGGCAAAGAGCTTTTCCGCCACGAAGGATTCTTCTCTAAAGAAGATATCCTTGCGAAATGGAAAATGTTAGGATTTGACCTGTCTAAATAATAATGCAGCAATTATTTGAAAACCTGACACATGCCGTCGAAGGCACGGCCTTAATTGCCCTTGCTGCTTCGTTCATCTGGGGCGTCTTGAGCATATTACTTAGTCCCTGCCATTTGGCGAGTATTCCTCTTATTGTCGGTTTTATCGACGAGCAGGGAAAAATTTCTACAAAAAGGGCATTCTGGATTTCATTTCTTTTCGCAACAGGAATACTCATAACCATCGGACTTGTCGGCGTAATTACCGCCGCTGCTGGTCGAATAATGGGCGATGTCGGCAGATGGGGCAATTATTTCGTCGCCGCGATTTTCTTTCTTGTGGGACTTCACCTGCTCGATGTAATTCCTATGCCGTTTTCAGGGCCGGGCTCTGTCGGTATGAAACAAAAAGGATTATTTGCCGCTTTTTTACTTGGCCTTATCTTCGGCATAGCCATCGGCCCCTGCACTTTCGCTTATATGGCTCCGATGCTGGCGGTTACATTCAAAGTCGCTTCAAGCAATATCATTTACGGCATTTCACTTCTGGTTGCCTACGGCGTTGGCCATTGCTCGGTAATTGTCCTTGCAGGCACATTCACCGAACTGGTCGAGCATTATTTGCACTGGAACGAAAAATCAAAAGGCGCTGTAATCCTCAAAAAAATCTGCGGCGTTCTTGTCCTTGCAGGCGGCCTCTATATGATTTATACTGCCCCGTATGGAAAATAATCATTCAGGGTAATTCCTAAAATAGAAAGGTCGGTTTTATGAAAAAGTACTTTATTTTAATGCTGTTTTTCGTAACCGGCTGTGCGCAACAGTCTCTTGTACCTCGTTGGCAGCAGCATGATTTTACATTTCACGGCTCAAACCGGCACAAAAATCCTTTTACGGTAAACTTTTCTGCTGTTATATCCGGCCCGCACAATATCTCCTTTACTACTCTCGGTTTCTATGATGGTAATGACAACTGGAAAATCCGTCTTGCGCCATATACCGAAGGAATATGGAGTCTCCGTACAGTTTCAGATGACCCTGTTCTTGATGGGAAAAAAACCTCTTTAGTTTGTGTTAAAAACTCTAATCCCCGAATATGTGGTCCTATTATGGTCGACCAGAACCGCCCTGGCACTTTCATTTTTGAAGACGGCTCACATTATTTTCTGATGGGCTATGAATGCGACTGGTTATGGGCTTTGGATATGAATAATTCGGAATTGCCGGTTATGAAGCCATTTCTTGACAAACTTGCCGCAAACCATTTTAACCATATCTTGCTCAACGCTTATAGCCACGACTGCAAATGGCGATTAGGCAAGACCGGCCCCGATGATTTCGGGCCGCCGGATATGTATGCTTGGGCCGGGACCAATGAACAACCAGACCACAGCCGTTTCAATCTCACCTATTGGCGGCATTACGATCAAATGATTGCCGAACTCTGCGAAAGAGGCATTGTAGCGCACATAATGATTAAGGTTTACAACAAAAAGGTTAACTGGCCCGCAAATGCCGGCCCGGAAGATGATATGTATTTTCGCTGGCTGATTGCCCGCTATGCTCCTTTCCCAAATGTGGTCTGGAGTTTTTCAAAGGAGGCGCACAACGAGAAGGACATTGAATATAAACTGAGCAGATTCCGTCTTATCCGCCGATTTGATCCGTATCATAGGCTTATAACAAATCACGATGACGATGCTGCGTATGACTCAGGCGATTATGACTCATTGCTTGATTTTCGCTCCGACCAGCAGCATAAAAACTGGCATCAAACGGTTCTTAACCAGCGGCAGCGGCGGGACTGGCCTGTTGTAAACGTTGAATTTGGTTATGAATGTGGACCTAAAGGGCTTCAAGACTTTACTTATAAAGTGGTTCAATCACCCCAGGAAGTTTGCCGCCGGGCATGGGAAATCGCTCTGGCTGGGGGCGGCATCGTATATTATTATACATATACCGCATGGGATATTATTCGCACAAATGACAATCCGCCAGGCTATAACTATTTCAAAAATCTTTATGAATTCTTCGCGAACACAAAATATTGGCTTATGGAACCCGCTGACAATCTGGTCAGCAAAGGCTATTGTCTCGCCAATCCGGGAAAAGAGTATGTTATTTTTCTTAATCAGGCTGAACCTTTTACGCTGAAACTCGACGGACTTGCCAAACCTCTAAAAGCCCAATGGTTTCATCCCTTTACAGCAGAACGCTGTGATGCAGGCTCATTGGATAACGGTATCTCTGAACTTGTTTCACCAAAATCATGGGGAAACAGTCCGGTAGTATTGCACATAAAGCAAAACTAACATTCTGCGGCGTACTCGTCCTTGCAGGCGGCCTCTATATGATTTATACTGCCGGGTAATGGAAAACAATAAACAGTCGGCAATGCGATTTATTTTGCTGCTGGGAGTTGTCAGTCTCCTTGCGGATATAACTTATGAATCGGCGCGAAGCCTGGCAGGTCCGTATCTTGCCATTCTTGGCGCAAGCGGCACAGTTGTCGGCGTTACCGCAGGGCTGGGCGAATTGCTGGGCTACGGCCTGCGGCTTTTCTCCGGCCTGCTCAGCGACAAAACCCGCCGTTACTGGACATTTACTATTATTGGTTACGTCGTTAATCTTCTGGCCGTTCCCCTGCTGGCATTGACTCATCACTGGCCGATGGCGGTCGCTTTAATGATAACCGAGAGAATCGGCAAGTCGATTCGCACACCCGCCCGCGATGTAATGCTTTCGCACGCTGCTGCTACTGTCGGCAGAGGCTGGGGCTTTGCGGTTCACGAGGCGATGGACCAAATCGGCGCGATGACAGGCCCAGTTATCGTTATGATTGTCCTCGCAATCAACGGTTCATACCGTTATGCCTTTGCAATTCTGGCGATACCGGCAATTCTGGCAATTATCGTTCTCTTAATCGCCCGATTTAATTATCCGCATCCGCAAAAACTTGAAA
The DNA here is from genome assembly GCA_049691175.1 of Sedimentisphaerales bacterium. Classification (GTDB taxonomy): domain Bacteria; phylum Planctomycetota; class Phycisphaerae; order Sedimentisphaerales; family UBA12454; genus JAPLMW01. Next base: position 49 of record JBAVNP010000280.1, on the reverse strand, counting down.
CTAAACAGGCCGAAATCGGCGATGGCAAATTGCCGACGGCATTCTGGAT
>JBAVNP010000279.1:0-2440 GCA_049691175.1 Sedimentisphaerales bacterium | reverse complement strand
CCTGCGATGCGGGAATCGACGGCTCAAACCATCCGGACGGAATCGTCAGCCTGTTTCCGAACAATCCGGACAGCGAAGCAGCTAAAATCAGAAAAGAAATACAAAAAATTACCGGCAAAAAAATCGCCGTCATACTGGCGGATACGGAATTGATTCCTTACGGCACAATAGATACCGCTGTCGGCTCAGCGGGCATAGACCCCTGTCCGATGGTATTCGGCAAAAAAGATAAATTCGGCAGACCAAAATTCGGCGGTGCTGACCTTGTAGGCCTTGAGCTTACCGCCGCTTCGGCGCTGCTGTTCGGCCAGACGGATGCGGGAATTCCTGTAACAATAATAAGAGGATATGACTACCAATTTGATGAAACAAAAAATATTTCATCCGCCCCACATTATTCAGGCAATAAGAAAGAGTTTTGTCAGATTATCCGGGATACAATGAAGGCGACGTCTTATGTAGTTAAGGGCACTGTTAAAAAACTTCTGCTTCGAATCGGCTCCTGGTTTATTCGCTAAGAGTCACCTATAATCTTTTTTCTACGCAATATATGATGATAATGCTGGGCAAAACGGTGCGCCTCGTCGCGGACATACTGCAATAACTTTCTGGCAGGATTGGTCGCGGGTAATTTTAACCCCGCTTTATCGGGGCTGCCGGCAATATAAATTATCTCTTCTTTCTTCGCTAACGCAACAAGTTTTGGCGGCGAAACCTTCAATTCCTTAAAAGCATCCTGTGCCGCGTGAAGCTGGCCGATGCCGCCGTCAACCAAGACCAAATCAGGCCAAAGCTCCTCCCCCGCCGCGGCGTGACGGAAACGCCGGACTAAAACTTCCTTCAGACAGGCATAATCGTCTATTCCGCTGACCGTTTTGATTTTATACCGTCGATAGCCTGCCTTAAAAGGCCTGCCGTCAATAAATCTCACAAGCGAACCAACCGTTTCCGAACCGCTGATATGTGCGATGTCAAAACCTTCGATTACACGGACGGGATTGGGACTTTTTAATATCTGCTGCAATTTTTCAAGGGCCTGATTCGGCTCAATTGCAAAAACCTCCGGCTGGACATCCTCGCCGACATCGCCTCTTTTATCGAGGTTCTCAATCAGACGAATCCTGTCGCGATACATTGCTGCCTTTTCATAATCTCGCCGCCCTGCCGTTTCATCCATTTGCCTTTTTAATTGTTTTAAAACCGTAGTTCTTTTCGAATTAAGAAATTTAATCAAGTCACTACTGATTTTCCTGTAATCAGTTTTGCTTATGTAATCTGCGCAAGGCGCTGTGCATTGTTTTATGCTGTAAAGAATACACGGGCGGAAAAAACGACGCTTATCGTCGGACTCGCTGATTTCAAGCCGGCAGGTGCGAAACTTAAATATCTTTTGCAAAACAACCAATGCCCCTCTCAAATCGCCGACATTGGCAAACGGACCAAATAATCGGCTGTTGATTTGCGGCTTGCGGGTTATATAAACTCCCGGATATTCATCACGAACTGTAATCTCAAGATATGGAAATGTCTTGTCATCGGTTAAATCGGCGTTATATGGCGGACGAACATCCTTTATCAGCCTTGCTTCCTGTAAACAAGCGTCAACTTCGCTTTTGGTTTCGAGAAAATCAACCGTTTTTACCTTCGCGAGCATTTCAGCTATTCTCGGTCCGCGGCTTGAAATAATATCACTTGCCGCCTGAAAATAACTTGCGACCCTTGACCGCAGATTTTTGGCTTTGCCGATATAAAGAACAGTTCCTCTTGAATCCTTCATAAAATATAGGCCCGGACCGGCCGGAAATGTGCGTATCTCTTTGCGTATTTTCTCAAGCTTATCTGCCATATATTTATTGTACAGGATATTGGCCCTACAATCAATTTATCAGACAGACCCCCACACCTATTTACACTGTGGTTGGGCAAATGAAGTCCGAGCAGAAGTCTTGCCATCGATTTTAAATTCTCTCGGCCAATGTAAATAGGTGTGGGGGCAGACTTGTTAAATACGGAATTTTTCTTATAATCAGGCCTATTATGGACTACAAAAGAATCCTTCGTCAGCTTTTTTGTGCATTAACGGTAATTTTCCCTATGGCAGACAAGGCATCATCTTTTGCCGGTGTTATTGACCGGCAGGCCCTGGTCGCACGCCACAAAATCATTATTAATAAAATAGATGCCTTTTCGCCGCTGTCGCTCGGCAATGGACGGTTTGCTTTCACCGCCGACGTTACAGGACTTCAGACTTTTCCACAGGCTTATGAAAATGGAATACCGCTGACCACTATGGCTGAATGGGGCTGGCACAATTTTCCAAATCCTAAAGGATATAAACAGGAAGATACTTTTGTCTATGTGCAGACCGGCCGGCGAAAAGTGCCGTATAACATCGCTCGAAAAGGACCGGCAGTGGCTTGGCTCAGAGCCAACCCGCACC
>JBAVNP010000278.1:0-13762 GCA_049691175.1 Sedimentisphaerales bacterium | reverse complement strand
ACCATACGTTACTACAACAGCGGCATCAGCCTGCTTTGCTATTTTTCCGGTTTCCAGAATAAGTGAATTTTGACCGATTTGCTTTTCAACTCTAATAATACCTGTCATTATTTAACCTCAATTAATATGGTTTTGAGATAACTAATTAACTCAAAACTAAAAATTCCTTATTTGCGAAGCCCGAGACGATTGATAACGTCCCTGTATCGCTTTATGTCCTTTTTACCGATATACTTAAGCAGGGCCGACCTGTTGCCGACCATTTTCAGCAGACCACGCCTTGAAGAATGGTCTTTGGGATGGGCCTTGAAATGATCGGTCAGCTCATTAATTCGTGATGTTAGAATGGCTATCTGAACCTCCGGTGAACCGGTATCGTTTTCAGTGCTCTTGTTTTCTTTGATTATTTTCGCCTTTTTTTCCTTCGTTAACATCTGTTAATACTGCCTTTCCAATAAAATGAAAGTTTTCATATTTCCGACTTCTGGCGGATTTAGCAATTATAGTGATGAAATCAATTTTTGCAATAAGTTTTATTGCGGCTGCAAAAAGAGGAATAACGGATGTGACCAAAACGCATCCCTGACGCCATAAAGTCTTGTGCAAAAATGACTTATGAATAATATGTAAAGCTAATGCGATAAAAGCGTAGAAATCCTGAATATCGGCAGCAGAAGGGCTATAGCGATAGTGCCTACGACACAGCCCATTATGATTATCATCAGAGGTTCAATCATAGTGGTTACTATTTTGATTGAACCTTTGAGTTTTTTGTCATAAAAAACGCTGATTTTTTCACAAACAGAACCGAGAGTGCCGCCTTTTTCGCCGGCTCGAATCATCTGTAATACCGCAGGCGGAATAAGGCCGCTATACGATGCCAGACTCATAGCCTCTGACAGCTGAAATCCAGCTTCCACTTTATCACAGGTTTCAGACCAAAACCGGTAAAAATATTCATTGTCGCAGGCGTTCTGAACGATATGCAGCGTATCAAGAAGCGTCACGCCGCTGCCAAGCATCGTAGCCATTATTCTCGCACTTCTGGTCATTATAGCGTCAATAAACATTGTGCCCAATACAGGTGTATGAATTTTCAGGTAATCAAACATCTTTCTGCCGCCGGGTGTACTTAGAGCGTAAAAAACCGCTCCTACAAAAACCGCTACAACAGCTAAAATCAAAGAGGCGGACCAAAAATCACTCAGCAACTTGCTGAAATTCACAAGAAGCTGTGTAAGCACCGGCAGCGTCCGGCCTCTCGACTCATATATCTTTGTAAACTTAGGCAGAACAAAAAACAAAAAAGTAGTAGTCGCAATCACTGCTATAACCATCATAATTATCGGATAAACCAATGCGCCTTTAATCTGCCTTTTGGTTTCCACTTCGCTTTCGATATACTTCTGGAGTACATCGAGCATTTCCGACATTCGGCCTGAAGCTTCCGAAGCTTCAACTATACCGATAAACATCGGCGTAAAAACCTTCGGAAAGGCCGAAAGTGAAACTGAAAGACTCTCACCGTTCTGGAGACTATCGGATATATCGAAAAGTATGCTCTGGAACACACCGTCCTTCGTCTGAGCTGCGATAGCTTCGACCGCCTCGCTTAAAATCACGCCGCTCGAAAGCATCGCAGACAACTGACTTGTAAAAAGCAGCAGTTCAGACTGTTTGACTTTCGATGAGTGCAGCAGTCCAGCTGAAAGCTCCGATTTTATTGGGAGCAGTGAGCCGAGTAATTCAGTCATTTTCTGTCCCTATAACTTATATATCGCTTTATTTTTCATTCCTCAGCCGTCGTTACCCGCAGAATTTCATCAAGCGTTGTTATGCCGGCTTTAACTTTATACAAACCATCAAGTCTAAGAGGTATCATACCGTTTTTGATGGCAAGCTCTCTTATTTTCCTGACGTTTGCGTTTGACGCTATAAGTTCCTGAATATCCGGCGTTGGAATAAACAACTCATGTATGGCGATTCGGCCCATATAACCGGTATTCCTGCACTTCCTGCAGCCTATCCCGCGATAGAATTTGGCGGGGGAATTCAGCGTCTTTTCCACCATTTTTCTGATTGATACGGCCGGTTCGTATTCCTCCTTACAGTTCGAACATATCTTTCGCACCAGCCTTTGGGCAAGAACCGTAACGATAGAGGCTCCTACAAGATACGGCGCAACGCCAAGGTCAACAAGTCTGGTAACAGCGCCGGGAGAATCGTTGGTATGCAGTGTCGAAAGCACAAGACGGCCTGTAAGAGCGGACTGGGCCGCAATGGTCGCCGTTTCTCTGTCACGGATTTCGCCAATCATCACAACATCAGGGTCCTGGCGAAGAAGACTTCTCAGTGCGGAGGCAAACGTGAAATCGGCAGCTTCATTAACCTCAAATTGATTGATGCCGGATATATTTGCTTCAATAGGGTCCTCGACCGTGCATATATTTATCTCCTCGTTGTTCAACTCCGACAGAATCGCATATAGTGTCGTATTCTTGCCTGAACCTGTCGGGCCGGTAACGAGAATAATGCCGTTGGGTGAACGAATTTTTTCCTTGAGCAGCTTAAGATTGTCATAACTGAATCCCAGCGTTTCAAGATTGAACAAGACGCATTTGGCATCGAGAATTCTTATGACCACTTTTTCGCCGTAACTGCCGGGCATTACTGATACTCTCAAATCAATCGGTCTGCCGGCAACCATTACATGGATTCCACCGTCCTGAGGCGCTCTGCGCTGAGCTATATCGAGTCCAGCCATAATTTTAATACGAGAAACTATTGCTGAAAGCATCTGATACGGAGGCCGAATTTTTTCATATAATCTGCCGTCAACACGATACCTTACTCGGAGCTTTTTATTATCCGGCTCTATATGAATATCGCTGGCGTTTTCATACGCGGCATTGTAGATAAGATAATTGACAAGCTTAACAACCGGCGACTGCCCCGCTATCTCTTCAAGGTTGGAGATATCTTCCGAAATATTTTCTATAAGCGTGAAATCTTCAAGACCTGTTTCGTCAATTATATCGTCGATGACAAACACATTGGAGGCAGGCATATATGCCTGAAGCGTTGCCTGAATATCCTTTGACGTCGCACAGACTACCTGAACGCTGCAGCCGCTGAGTCTTTCGATTTCCTCAATCAAAAATACATTGCTCGGCTCATTTACCGCAACGGTTAAACAATCGCCGACTCTGAACAGCGGCAGTATACAATGTTCTTCAAGAAAGTCCCTCGGCAGAATCTCAATAATATTGGGGTCGCAAATCTTGGGGCTTATTTGCGCATAAGGAACACCGTATGCCTCTGCAAGAGCAGAGGCAATATCATTCTCGCTGCAATAGCCTTTTTCAATCAGCAGTTCGCCGAGCAGCTTCTGATGGCCGCTGCCGCTCTGCCGTGAAATCGCTTCGTTTATCTGCTCGGCTGTTACAATACCCCTTTGCTGGAGTATTTCGCCAAGTTGAAGTTTTGTTGTTGCCGGTTTTTTCATATTTTCACACCATTGTTTTAAGTGAAGCTCTTAACCGCTTCACTTAATTCCTCATAACGGTCCAGTTTGCTGTCAAGCCGCGTAACTTCAAGAATCTTGGTGATATTGCCGTCAAGACCCGCGAGTTTAAGCTGACTTTTGTTCTCATGACAATAATCCCTCAGCCACAGCAGCATCCCAAGACCGCTGCTGTCGATAAAAGGCACTTTGCTCATATCGAGAACTATGCCGGACCTCTGCTTTTTAATAAGCTCGGTCATCGTATCCTGAAACGCCTTACAGTATTCTTCAACAAACTCGCCGCCAAGTTCCACCACTGTAACATTATTATAATCCTGATGATTTATCTTCATTTCAGAAGCGCTCCTATTGCAATCGTGCCGTATTCGCTGAAATTGTCGCCGGAATAATTTTCGTCTTCAACTTCTCCGCCCTGGAGTATTTCCCACAGCTTATTAATATCGCTGTTGACAAATATCGAACCTATTTTGGGGTCAAATTGGCTGCCGAGACCTCTTTCTATTTCACTTATCGCATCTTCGAGCCTCAAAGCATCTCTATAGGTTCTTTTGGAAGTCATTGAATCAAAAGAGTCGGCTATCATCACGATTTTGCCAGCAAGAGGAATATCATCATCCATAAGTCCTTTCGGATAGCCTTTGCCGTTATGCCATTCATGATGGCACAGCACGCCCGGAACTATATCAGCCATCTGCTGTATCTCCGACAGTATGCCGGCCCCTATCACAGGATGAGCCTTCATCTGCTCATATTCGGCATCTGTGAGTTTACCCTGCTTTCCTAATACTGATTCGGGTACGCCTATTTTGCCGATATCGTGCAGCAGGCCGGTAAGATAAATCTTCTGTATCTGCTCAGTCGTTATCCTGCCGGTTATCTGAGCATAGTGGTCGGCTATCCATTTCGAAATAAACGCTACTCTTTCCGAATGTCCTCTGGTGTACTGGTCCTTGGCGTCTATGCTGTTTGTAAGAGCTCGCAATGAACCAATCAAAAGCTCCTTAAGTTCGCGGAACAGATTCTCATTCTCAATAAAAACCGCACATTCATTTGCAACCGAATTGAAAAACTTTGCATCAGTACTGTCGAAATCTGCCTTATCGAGTCTGTTGGTGGCAACCATCATTCCGATAACTTTGTCTTTGCCGTGAAGCGGCACAGCTATTATATTCCTCACCCTGCCGCCCCATTCATATTTTAATGGAGCATCAACTTCGCTGTCAAGCAGGGCATCGGAACCGGCCCGCAATGCCGCAAGAAGTCTTTCAAAAAGAACTTCGTGCATATTGGATTGCTTATGGTCGATGGCAATGAGACCTGTTCCCGCCGTAAGCACAAGTTTTCTTGTCTCGCCGATTCGCTTCTCAAGAAAAACCGCAATACCTTCAACCTTCACAAGCTCGGTCAGACTATCGCACGCCATTTGAAGATAATTCAAATCGGATTGTGTTACTTTCATATTGGCGCTCATCTTATACAACAGCATAAGCTCCTCATAAGTCTGCGAAAGCTCGCCGCTCACCATATCTATCTGCTGCTGACTTTTGTGTTCCTGACTGAAAGCATTCACAAACATATTTAGAATCTGCCGCATATAATTTGAAACATTTATTTCGCCCTTATCTGCTCCGGACGGCAGCAACTGACCGCAATCGAGCACAACAACAGCCGTTACTTCATCTCCTGCTGTAAGATTTACACAAAGCATCTGTTCAAACTCCCCGAACATCTGTATCTTATCAGACTGGGATTTCAGAACATGCTTCGCACAGGCCGCTGCCGCATCATAATCGCTTATGAACTTACCTCCGTCAAAATTAAACAGCGAATTAAGCCTCGCATCATAAACAATGAGGTTTGCGCCAAGGGCAGCTATATCCTGTCCAAAATCCTTCAGGAGTTTGGATTGTATAAAACTCAGCTTGTTGTCCGTTGTCATCAACACAGGTATTTATCCTTTTTTAACTTACCGCAGAACTCTGTAATACATTTTCAACATGAGCTAAAAGCTCTTTCGGACTAAAAGGCTTGCTGAGAAATTCCGCGATATTGAGTTTTTCCCTCTGTTCATCGTCTATCGCGAAGCCTCTTGCCGTAAGTATTATAACGGGAATATTTTCAATGCCAGGCGTACTGCGAATCTTTTCTATCAGCTCGATCCCCGTCAGACTCGGCATTTGATAATCAGCTATTATAATATCCGGTTTTTCCTCACAGCACAGCGTGTAGGCGTCTGAGCCGTTATCCGCAGTTACAACCTCGAAGCCGTTGTTGCGAAGCTTCATCGCTACCACCTGGACTATGTGAATCTCATCGTCTATTACAAGTACTTTTTTATTTCCCATTTTCTCATCCTTTAAAATAAGGACTATTTTACAAGCGTTTTCCCCGCTGCTGCCAGCGGCAATTCAAATCCGAAACTGCTGCCTTTTCCGACCTCGCTTGTAACAAATACTCGGCCATCGTGGACCTTTTCGACAATCTGTTTTACCAAACTAAGGCCCAGGCCGGTGCCTTTGGCATATTTACTGTTCGCCTTGACCCTGTAGAATTTGTCGAATACGCAGGACAAATCTTCAGATGGAATACCGACGCCTGTATCTGTTACAGTTACCCTGACGACCTGCTGTGATTCGTCAACTTCGCTGTTTACGCTCACCTTCCCGCCTTTGGGCGTGTATTTGACCGCATTACTAAGAAGGTTAATTATCACCTGAGAAATCATATCCTTATCGGCATTAACCTGGTCGAAAACAACCGCGGTCTGATCTTCAACCGTTATATCCTTTTCGGCGGCATAGCTTTTAATCATCTCCACCGCATCACGGACAATCAGAGCCGTGCTTACCGGCTCCCTGTTAACTTTCACAAGGCCGGACTCTATCCGGGATATGCTCAAAATATCTTCTATAAGACGATTCAGCCGTTGTGCCTGTCCCTGAATTATCGAGTAAAATTCCTTCCTTGTTTTTTCATCTGTCGCTTCGCCGTCAACAAGCATCTCGGAATATGCCGTAATTGACGCCAGCGGCGTCTTAAGCTCATGAGAAACGTGACTTACAAAGTCATTTTTCATCTGCGATATTTCCTTTTCGCGGGTAATATCGTGTAAAACTGTAACCGCTCCGCAGACCTCATTATCGTCATCCAGGATAGACGAAATAATGCAGTTACAGGTAAGAGTATTATCTTCGGCTTCAAATTGAAGTTCGTGTTTTACGTGCCGTATTCTGCTGGTTCTGCTGTTTTCGATAAGTTTTACAAGCTCCTTTTTCATCACCAGTTCTTCGAGCGGTTTGAGAATCGCTTCCTTGGCGTCAAAACCTAAAAGAGCTCCCGCAGGCTCGTTGGCCATAAGCAATCTGTCATTAGCATCGGTAACAATCACGGCATCGGATATACTGTAAATAATCGCTTCGGTATTGCGCTTCTGTCTCTTTAAAAGCTGAACCTGCAATCGTAAATCCTTGTTTTCCCTTATGCATTTAGAAGCCTTGTCCTGCTGGTTTTTATAGTCGTTCTTTAGATTTTCAATCTGTTCCAGCAGCGACTTTCCCTCAACAAATAGTTGCCGTCCAAGCCATCCGCCGGCAAACAAAGCTGCAAAACAGGCCAGTATTTCAGGCCAGTTTGTGCCGCCGAGCGGCATCGCGGCAACAATAAGTAAAACCATTAATCCGGCTATAGCCGCAAATATATAATACTTGTTTAGTGTCATCAGTTCCCCTGATTCGATTTTACAAGAAGTTTTTGCAGCTCGCTGTCGGTTTGGAACTGCGACGCCTTTTCATAAGCGGCTTTTGCCCGTTCCGCATTGCCTATTCTTTCATAACATCTGGCCGTCATAAGCCAGCCAAACTGTGCATCGGCGGAACCGTCAATTGCTTTCCGAAAATCATCAATCGCCTGCTTATATTCGCTGTTTTTATAATGCGCCGAACCGCTTATCAGATACGCCTGTGCCATATCCGGTTTTAGCGTAAGGGCTTTTTTGCTGTATATAATCGCCTGTCTCGGCAAATCAGCGCCGAGGGCCGCCTGCGCCATCGAAAGCCAGAGAGAAGCGTCATTTTTATCCTGTACCGTAAGCTGAGAATAATATTTCATCGCCGATTTGTAATCGCCGGCCTGGGTCGCACAATGTGCCATAATTTGCAGGTATCTGTTCTTTGCGGTTTCGTCTGTGCATCGCTGGTATAACCACCCGTGAATCTCGCCGGCCTTGTGCCAGTTGCCTGCGATAACATAACAGGAGCCAAGAGCTTCGAGCAGTTCATTGTTTTCAGGCGCAAGCATCTGAGCCTGCTCATAAAGCCCGACTGCCCTGTCGTTCTGCCCGCATTCAAGATACATCTGGGCAGCAGCGATTTTTAAATTGGTATCCGAAGGTTTGGCCGCAATCTGCTGCTGATAAAGTTTCTCCGCAGACACAAACTCACCTTGCGCAATATATATCCTGCCGAGCGCTATGACATAATCAGCATCGTTCGGCGAAAACTCTAATGCCTTTTTATACCATTTGAAGGCAAAGTTATTATCACCAAGCCGCTCACAAGCTAATCCAAGTAAAAACCAGCCTTCGGCATTCTTGTCATCAAAACGCACGTGCTTTTCAAAACAGTCCTTCGCCTGCGGCAAATCCCCCTTAGCCAGACAACATTTGCCAAGTATCAGGTAAGCATCCGCAAGACCCTGACCGCAAGCTATACTCTCTCTGGCTGCGGCCTCGGCCTGCTCATATTGGCCCGATTCAACCTGTTCGGCTGCCACTGAGAGCCGCATTTCAGAACTGGTTTTTTGCCATTTCGCCCTCATCTCCTGCTTCTTCTGTTTATGTCCACCCTGGCAATTGGCAGCCATAATCAGGCTGACAGCAATAAACATTATTATGATTTTGGTATTCTTTTTCATAATTCACATCCTTATCTGCGTATCCATCTATAATCCTGCTCTTTCCTGATTTGTTCGAGCATAATACGCTCAAGCGCGTTATACCTGTCCGGCCGCACTTCAGTAAGAATTTTCTCCTTAAGCTGAACTGCTTCAAGCACATTCGGTCTGAAACCTATAATCCAGTTTAACTCCGCTAAAGCTTTGTCGTATTCTTTATCAGCATAATAATTAACGGCTTTCGCGTAACTGTCTTCGTAAATACGTTCTCTCGCTATCGGATTTATTCTTTTTCTTGAGCCTTCAACAATTCGGCTGATATCATCCTTTTTCTTTTCAGAGGCCGATGCAAGATTTTCCGGCTCATTGATAATATGCGGCGTTATCAAAACAACAGTCTCTTTGCGAACACTCGCGTCTGATGTACTCTTGAACAAAGCTCCTATTATCGGCAAATCGCCGACAACTGGAACTTGAGTATTGTTACTTGTAAGTTGTTCCTTGAACAGGCCGCCGATAATAATTGTTTTACCGTCCTTTACCATTATATTGGTCTTGACCGTCGTAATAGTTTTCAGCGGCAATCCGGAGTTAACATCCTGCAATGTGCCGGTGCTTAGTTCAGGATTGATTTCCATACGAATGTATCCATTATCACAGATAAACGGCCTGAATTTCAAAATTGTTCCGCTAATAAGAAACTCTACCGATGTCGTTGTAGTTTGAGCTTGTGTTGTGCTGGCGGTATAACCCCTCTCCTCACCGATATTTATGTAGCCCGCCTGCTTATTCAAAGCCATTATTTTAGGATTCGCAAGTATGGTTGTATCAGTAATACCCTCCTGAGCCGAAATCACTGCAGTGAGTCTGTCATTACCTATGCCTGCAGTAAAAACTGTAGCCGCTGTATTAGATAAATCAATAGGCGAAAGACTAAAAGTTCCGCTCGTCAGGCCGGCGACTTTCGTCCAGTCTATGCCAAAGTTTGTAGTCTCCGATAGCGTGGCTTCAAGAACCGTTACCTCAATCAGAATCTGCTGCGGCTTTACATCCACTTTCTTAATCATCTGACCAATCTGGTCGAGTCTCTCTGGAAAATCGTAAACAACTATCGTATCTCTCATACTGGCCGTATCGCCGCCCTTACCGGCTTCGGTATCCGTCGCCGCCGCGGTGGTTGAGGCTATTTTGCCTGATTCGCTCAATATAGGCGTTATGAGAGCCTTGACCTCGGCCGCGTTGATATAATAAAGCTCAAAAACTCTGCTCGTCATTCTTGTCGAATCTTTAACTATCTTTCCATATTCCTCGGCGGTATAAACCCTGATAAAATCCCCATTAATTTCATAACGATAGTCACGCCCGAGTATGGCATCGAGGGCTTGCTCGAAAGTAACATCGTACAGACTTGTTACATTCAGTTTTCCGACGACCTGTGCCGATGGAATTATGTTTTTCTGGTATTTGGCGGCAAGAAAACGAAGCGCGTCTCTTATGGACATATCCTTTTTAAAATTGATGGACTGCATAGTCTGGTCGGTAAGCTGCTCTTCGGACTTTTGCCGGTCATTAATCACAACGCCGCTGTCGGCTTGTTCGAGAAGAACGCTTTCCCCGTTCTGTGTCTGATTCGGCTCTGCCCTGCTTGTCGCCGCAATTGCCATTGCAACTATCATAATTATATACAGCACTTTTATTTTTCTTCTTTCACGTTTCATTTTTGTCTTCCTTTATCATTCAGTTTTCAAAACTGATTCGGGAATCTTTTTGGTAACAATTATGCCGTTGCACTCAAGTTCAACCCTGTCTCCCAGAATATTAACAACCTTAAACTCATAAATCTGATCGCCAAACACAAACTTCAGGCTCTGACCTTTTTCAAGAAGCTTATCTTCAATAAACACCTGTGGTTTTTTGCCGTTTACAATTGCGATAAGTTCCAGTTTTTCCGCTGCCGCCGCCATACCGTCTGAAAGCTGCTTACTGCTCATAACTGATGTATCCGTCCCGCTGTTCGAAGCGTATTCACCCTGCTTTCTGAATCCTTTGAAGTCCCCGGCTGCGAAAAAATCGCATGCGAGAACATTATGCCTGTCGGCAATTACCGGCAGTTCGACATAAACTATCTCCGGTTCTGTCGAACCGGCAGCGGCATCTGCGGCATTTCCGGCAGAAATCGCCAGAGCTTGCTGCGGCCTGTTTTTGCTCACTAAGACTCTGACCCACAGCACAGCCATAACAAAAAACAAAAGAAACACTATCAGCAGCTTCTTCCGCCGCCTTGCAATTTGGGCTATTGCCGCTCTATGCCTGTCATTACTTTTTGGTGCCGTCTGTTTCACTTAATTTGTCCTATAAAATATATTCACCTTTGTCTGCATAGTAACTTCGCCGTTAAATGTGTTATCAGTCGTCAGCGAAACTTCTTCTATCTGAATAATTCTCTCAAAGCTGTCCAATGCCCTGAAAAATTTAAAAATCTGCGTCAGACCGCCCTTACAGCGGATATATACGGGTATCAGAGACAAACCATCTGTCTCTGTCTCTGCACCCGGCTGGACCATAAGTTCGTCAAGACCGTCTTTCTGCATTATTGATGTAATGTCCTGAAGAAATATGCCGTGCGACCTGCCGGCAGGAATTTTTGCATCAAAATTGCCAATTTCCCCTTTTAACTTTTCTATCTCTTTGAGTAATTGCGGCAAAACACTCTCACGGGCATCTGCCGCAGCGTTCTCGGTAAGGAGTGCCGCATTGGCTTCCTTGAGAACTTTCGCTTTCTTGTTCAGCGGCAGGTACTGAAAAAAGACAAAAGCCGTCGCCAGAATCACTACCGCAACAGACATAACAACTTGTTTTTTTTCTATCTTCTGCATTAGTTTAACTTGCCCGCCTCTGGCGGGTTCGCCAATTTGTAATTGGCTAAATAGCAGGTTATCTCAAACTCGCTGGCCTGATATCCGTTTACAATCGTATTTCTCGAAAAACTCGGGATAATCTGAAAAAAGTAACCCGACTTTTCCAGTTTACTAATTATTTCTGCGACCTTTGCGGCATCCGCGGCAAGACCCGTGAACGTTACCTTGAATCTGACTTTTTTATCGGATAGAGACCGCTGATTAGCGCCTTGCGCAGCAAACGGTTCAGCCTTTATCTCAAGCTTCTTCAGGATAATGCCGCTGTCAAGCAGATGGGCAAGTTCGGCAATCACATTGGAAACAGCTATATGAGACTTCACTGACTCAAGTATTTGATACTTCGATTTTAATCGCTTATATTCGTTGTCGGCCTGGTTGTATTCGGCTCCGCTCCGCACACGGGTAAGTTTAACATTCTGGAGAGAAGTATTTTTTGCCTTTGCTATCGTAACTTTGCCATTGGCAAAAATACCCCACGCCGCCATAATAAAAACAATAAGACCGAGCGCAATATAAAATTCGCGGTGCTTCTGCTGCTGCAAACGTCCCTGCTTATACCATTCAGGAAGAAAATTAATTTCTTTCATAAACCTTATCCCGTCCAGTCATTTCCATACCCTTAAGACAAAGCCCTGCCGCAACTGCCCATTCACAAAGCATTCCTCTTTTATCCGCGGGGAAATCAACCTTTGAAAGGTCAAAACCCCTCAGCGGCTCGGTTACTTCTATTTCAACACCCAAATGCCGTTTGAGGGCGTCTATAAGCGTTTGCTCATAAGCTTCGCCGCCGGCAAAAACAACCTGGCTTGGTCGCTGCCCCCGAAACGTTACGGCATAGTAACTGAAGCAAAGCGATATTTCTCTTGCCAGCTCATCAATAACTGAATTCATACTATCAACCACTATCTGCCGCATTGCGGGTTCGATTTCATCCGTCTGCTCCGCCTCTCTCAGCTTGCTTCTCAAATGCACCGCTTCATCGAAACCGATACCCAGTCTGGATGCAACCTGCCGATTTATCTGTTCGCCTGCAATATCTATCTGTTTGGCAAAAATTATTTCGCCTGCTTTGCCGATTACGACCGTTGTATGACCGGAGCCTACGTCAACGAAAACATTTGCCTTTTCCTGGTCTGCCGTCCTCCGCAAAGACCTCTGCAGGCTCCTGAACAAGGCACAGGGTATCGTATCTATTGCAGCGACAGTTACACCTGCCTCATCCAGCATCTCTATATGCTCCTTCAGCGATTGCTTATCTATCGCAAAGAGGATAATTTCATTTTTGATTTCATCGCCCTGATGGATATTGCCCGCCGAGATAAATCTGATTTCATGAGTCTCTGCCTTGAGACCGAAACGTTCTGCTACGCCCGACTTAATTGTCTTTTCAACTTCTTCATCGTTAAAAGTGTCGAGCCGGAGACTTTTTATAATCAGCTCCGAACTGGGCAGACAGGAAATAACTTCTCTTTTCTGAAAACGTCCTCGGGCAAGAATTTCCTTCAAGGCAGTTGTTATCGCCCTCCTGGCCGTCTGTCGGTCATCCCAGATTTCAGGATTTAAATGCGCCTCATCTGCTGCTATCACAACTGTCTTGCCTCTGTCGCTTGCCAGTTGCAGCATTTTCACCGAATTACCGCCGATATCCAGTCCGATTGGTCCCGTTTTTGTTTTTAGAAATTCAAGCATAGTTTCATTCTGTTATTCAATGCTTACATATCCCGTTACCGGCTCAACTTTGACCGTCAAAATATTGCCGCCGGCACTCAGCCGTACCGAACCACCGTTATCAGGCGAACCGAGATAATCAAACCTTACGGTATTTGATCCGAAGGTCGTATTCACAATATTAACTTTGTTAAGCCTGCTGTCGCCTGCAAAACTCACAATGTAATTGACCCCAATATGTACAGGATGAGGTATTGGCTGGCCAGCGACAGAATCCTTAAAAATGCGATAGCTTTCCGTCGAGGCATCAAAGACTACAAAATATTTTTTGCCCGTGCTCATTGCCATACTCTTTGCATACTCAAGGTCGCAGGCAACCATATCGGCGGCGGTTTTTAACTGCACACCGGCCGCCGACGTATACAGCGGAACCGCAACAGCGGCCATAATGCCGATTACCACCAGCACGATAATCATCTCTACCAGCGTAAACGCCGGTAAAGCGTATTGACCGTTCTTTCTCATTTTTCACCCTTTAAATGCAGAAAATCTGCACTAAACCATATTGTTTTTTCGTCTTATGAGAACTTAGGCTTAACTGCTTAAAATGGCGTTTTTTAATATGAGGGTGTTTTTAAAATTTCTTATCGGTCTTTTGTGCCGTGAAAAACGCATCTTCTGCCCTGAGCCTGCCGAAGGGTTCGTCAGGGTGTTTTATTGCCTTTTTAACGGTCTGTTTATCCGCCAAAAGGCCTTATAC
>JBAVNP010000277.1:0-1516 GCA_049691175.1 Sedimentisphaerales bacterium | reverse complement strand
GTGTAACCTGGTCGTAGTTTTCTGTATCCATCAGGACAATTCCCGTCCTGTCGGCGTAAAGGTATTGCATTTCGCGTCTATCGAGAAAAGCCTGTTCTATTTCTTCCGTCGAGCGCAGCCTCTTTTCGAACATTACGCCGTCCTGTATGCATCGCATTCTCGCCTGCACAAACGCCCTTAAATTCCCCGGCGTTACGTGAGTCGCCTGAAAACAGATACATAATTTACCGTCAACTACAACACCCATTCCGGGCCGCATTTCACTTGCCTTCACCGTTTTACCTCAAAATAATTTCATAAACCCATTTTTATACAGGTCTTATAGTATATCCTTTTTTGACAATTCAGTCAAGCACAGAATATCCCCATTTAGCCCCCGCCGCTTGAGGCGGGGTTTTTACTTATCGGTTTGACTTCAAGGAGTTTTTATTCTATATCAAGAACAAGCCTGAACCCGATAATCGACTCATTAGTTTTCGGCCAGCGATGATTCCTGTCTGCCGAGCGGCACTTATATGCGTATTCATTCCACGCACCGCCTCTTATTACTTTCGGCTTGCCTTCCGCAGGCCCTTTGGGGTCAACCAATGGCGTTACCTTGTAATATTCATTGTCGAAAATATCGCTGCACAATTCCCAGACATTGCCGTGCATATCAAACAAGCCGAATGCGTTTGGCGGATAAGACCCGACTTCAGTCGTTCTTTTAAGATATTTGCCGATAATTCCGTCCGCATAAGGCTCCGAAGCGTCATAATTCGCAATGTCCGAATCGAGCGTAGTTCCCGTATTAAATGCAGTTTTCGTCCCTGCCCTGCACGCGTATTCCCATTCCGCTTCCGTCGGCAGTCTGAATTTCATTCCGGTCTTATCGGAAAGTTTCTTAAGAAATCGCATCGCCTCATACCAGTTGACATTTTCCACCGGCAGTTTATCGCCGCCGAACTTGCTCGGATTTTCGCTCATAATGACCCTGTATTGAAGCTGCGTTACCTCGAATTTCCCGATGTAGAATGCCTTTGTCAGTTTGATGTGATGCTGGGCTTCATCGGAATCCCTTTTCAGTTCATCCATCGGCGAACCCATATCGAACTCCCCTGCCGGGATAAATACGACTGCCAAATTCACTTCATTGCCAAGCTCGATGGTCTTTTCCAGCGGCAGATTTGCCTTCGCCGCCGCCTGTTTCTGCATTACCGTTGCGTTTGGCTCCTGTGCCGTTTGAACAGCCTTTTTAGCAGATACAACGGTCGTGATGATGAGTAACATCACACAAATAGTCGTAATTTTTTTCATAACTTATACTCCTTTATAATTCTATTATTTTTATCCCTATTTAAAAATATCGTAAAATGTATCCGGTGTCAACGTACCAATTCAAATTCTATAGTAAACTTATCATCCTGAAGCTTCTCATCTAATATCCGGTAATAGGCCGGTTCAGGTTTTGTACCTCCTTGAATAACAATATTCTTTGAAGAACAGATTTCCTCAATTTGTTTTATCATCCAGGGTC
>JBAVNP010000276.1:0-3004 GCA_049691175.1 Sedimentisphaerales bacterium | reverse complement strand
CAGTTGTATCCAGTTTATCGTTCCCCGCTACCGGAAGCTGGACATCATGGGGAACGGTCAGTACAACAGCGACTCTGAACAGCGGCCAAAATACTATCCGTGCAACTGCCATAGGTTCCAGTGGCGGTAATGTAGACTATTTGAAGGTAGTAAGTCAATAATAACTAACGGGACTATAAAGCTTAAGACCTTATGTCTTATGTGTTTTGTTTATCGAGGGGTGGCTTGAATTTTCAACCTTCGCGTGACCTACCTCCATTTATTGTACCATTATGAATTGGGGTATTCAGCGTTAATTAATCCCTCCTTCGCAGGCATGCCTGTGCAAAATTTTCCACTTTCCTGTTTCATAAATTCTTCCGGCGTAAGATATAGAGCGAAGATGGAGGTCTGCTGGACACACTTAGGCATATCAACATATCAGCCTGTCTATATCGCTATTATAATTTTGTGAATCCTATTTTCCCCCTATTTCCGTCCGCTATCAAGGCTAAAACCAAGGTTTAAGAAGATGCTTGAAAAAAGATCAAGTATGCTGTTTAATTATGTGACGTACTGGTTTGTAACACCCTTGGCAACTTTGATGTGCAAAGATTTATTTTGAATTTGAAAGCAAGATATGCTAAAGCGGTATGCGACATTTGTGTCTTTGTTTCGATCAGTCAGTGATGTCTGCATTATTAGTTGCATTTGGCTTTGCGTTTTCTATGTTAGATTTTATTCGGGGGCATTTACCACAGCTAAGGGAATACCAGATTTTAAAAAGCATTTAGTATTGACGTTGCCTATTATTCTTATTTGCTACTTAGGCTGTCTGTTTACGGGTCTTTATAAACCGAAGCGAATACAGAATATATTCGTTCAGCTCATAGATATTTTTAAAGCCAGTATCTTCAGCGGCCTGTTCGTGCTGGCGTTTTTTTACTACCTCCAGGATGTGCCCTATTCACGGAAGCTATTGGCTCTGTTCGTGATTATGTTATTTGCAGGTTTGGTTTTTTCGCATTTATTAACAATGGTAGTAATGCGAAGACTGCGTTTGAAAGGATACAACCTGCGTTATTATGCTGTAATAGGAGCCGGCAAGAAGGGTCAACAGCTCGTCAGTGACATCGAGCAATTAGGATGGCTGGGATTGAAATGCGTTTTTTTTGTAGATAATAATCCGAGTCTTATCGGCACTGAATTGCTGGGAATCCCAATATATGGTCCTGTTGAGAAACTAACTGAATTAGTCAAAACCAAGACGATAGACGAAGTTTATCTTGCTTTGAGTGGAAACGAGGCACAAAAATCGTATCCGATTCTCAACACCCTTCAATCAACTGGTATAACTATACGTATCATACCTGATTGGGGTAATCTGGCTTCAATAAGCAGTGCGACAGTAATAACCATAGGTTCTCAGATTTTATTTTCGGCGGCTGATTCTCCGTTAGATGGCACCAATATTGTATCGAAAGAAATTTTTGATCGTATCGTTGCTCTAATATTACTGGTCATATTTATGCCCCTTATGATGCTGATAGCTATTTTAATCAAGTTAACCAGCAGAGGACCCATTTTTTATAAGCAAGTACGAGTGGGGATGGACCAAAAAGAATTTAAGATAATCAAATTTCGTACTATGGCAGCAGATGCAGAGGAAGAAAATAGTCTTCAATGGACTAAACACAATGATGCGAGGCGCACGTTGCCGGGGGTGTGGCTGCGCCGTCTAAGTTTGGATGAGCTTCCTCAACTTATAAATGTGTTAAAAGGCCAAATGAGCCTAGTCGGCCCCAGACCGGAACAGCCTGTCTTTGCGAAACAGTTTTCTGAAGAATATAAAAAGTATATGCTCAGGCACAAAGTTAAAACAGGTATGACAGGATTGGCACAGATAAATGGTTTTCGGGGGGACACCTCCCTTAGAAAAAGATTGCTGCATGACTTGTATTACGTCAGGAACTGGTCATGGGAGCTGGATATGTGGATTTTGCTGCGGACCCCGTGGCATATTATAAAAGGTAGAAATGCGTATTGAAAGAGATTGCTGACCAACCCGGTAAAAGCAGAGATATTATTAATCTCTTAATATTATCAGCGATTACATTATGTATCGGCATATACCTTATAGTTACAACATCCATCATCGCGAAAGATGGTGTAACCTTTATAAATTATGCCAGACAATTCGAGACCGCCCCCCTCAAGACAATGATGAATGAACTTCAACATCCTGGCTATCCATGGCTGATTCTTGCGGCACACAGGGTAACGGGTTTTTTACACGAAAACACATCGATATTAAGCTGGATTTATTGCGGCCAAAGCATAGCTTTGATATTCAGGCTGCTTACTATAACAGTACTGTATTCCATAGGGAAACACTTATTTGGAGACAGGTTGAGCTTTTGGGGGGTATTTATTCTTATATTATTACCCAAACCGGCTGAATATGGAAGTGATGCCCTTAGTGACTGGCCACATCTTTTCTTCCTATCAGCGGGTTTATTGTTATTGTTAAAAGGGACGATGAACGAGCGATGGTGGCTGTTCGGCTTTGCCGGACTCGCAGCGGGAGCAGGTTATCTTGTCCGGCCTGAGTGCGCCCAGGTGGTTGCCGCAGGTGGTTTGTGGCTGGGACTGCAATTACTGTGGCCAAAACGTGTTATGAGTAAAGGTAAAGCACTGTTTGCGTTTGCCTTACTACTCGTGGGGTTTCTGGCTATAGCCGGGCCGTACATGAAATTAAAGGGAGCTGTATTCCCAAAGAAAAATGTCGGCCAATTTGCGCAAAGCCCACAGCAGCAGGAAGTTCATGCCCAGAACAATCAGGTGGTGCCGGAAGCCATACATGCCTCGCAATTTACGCCATCGAATATTGCAAAGGCTTTTGGCAAACTTTTTCAAAATATTGGTGAGACATTAATGTGGTTTTTTGTTCCGGCTGTTCTGATAGGTATGCATACATGGGTTAAAATGCGAAAGTGGTATGAGCCGGAAGCCTTTTTTGTAATCC
>JBAVNP010000275.1:0-3417 GCA_049691175.1 Sedimentisphaerales bacterium | reverse complement strand
GTTTGACCCTGCCTCGATAGCCGAAAAGATACACAGGATAACAAAAAAGCGTCCAGCTTTTTAACGAATGGTCTGTTGATAACTGAATACGAAATGTCGGAAACAGGGGCTGGGGGGTTTTCGTAGTAGAAGAGGAAGGATTGCCGTTAAAGGCGTAGCCCTGCTGTTAGCAGGGTCGAATGAAAGGAGTGCCGAAAAATGTTAGTTTTGAGCAGACAGAGAAATGAGTCGATAATGATTGGTGACGACGTCGAAATAATAATCGTTGACGTGCGCGGGGACAAAGTTCGGCTTGGCATCACCGCCCCCAAGGCCATATCCGTTCATAGAAAAGAAGTATATGAGGCGATTCAACAGGAAAAGGCGGGACAGAAGCCGGTGAAGAGCCATCCGGAACCGTCAGCAAGCTGAAAAATGTTTAGGCTGAATATGAAAAATCAAAGGCCGCTGTAAAGCGGCCTTTTTTTATTGCAATTCCGACAGAAGAATATCCGCAGACTAAATCAGGTCGAAATATTTTTCCGCCTCCAGCCATTGTGTTGCGAAGTCCGCAAGGTCGAACATATTCACCTTTCCATCGCGGTTAAGGTCGCCGTCGAGCGTCCGCTCGGAAAGAACCGCCTTATATGTAAATGTCACCGTTATCGGCGAGACAGAAACCAGCCTTGCATTGGTTGGGTTGCCGTTCGGGTCACGAATAATTTCTTTGCCCTGATAGAATGTAATCCAGTCATACTGACCGCCTGCGATATGTCCAAAGGCGTTGAGCGTGCCGGGGTATCCTATCGGCGGCAGCATATAATTGTTTGCATCGGTCCAGTCATTGACATCATAATCAATTGAATAATCGCCGTAATAACTGCTGCACTGGAAATGTGCCAGATTGACCTCATCGGGCATAGTAAAATCTGTCCGCACTTCTCTGCCGTCGGAATTGTACCAGGAAATTGTATATCTTTGTGAATTGAAGGGCACATCGAAAGCGGCGCCCTGGCCATTGGAAAGATTGATGTCATCGCTCGTGTCATTAAAATCG
Source organism: Sedimentisphaerales bacterium (assembly GCA_049691175.1). GTDB lineage: Bacteria > Planctomycetota > Phycisphaerae > Sedimentisphaerales > UBA12454 > JAPLMW01. The sequence goes on along the minus strand of JBAVNP010000275.1, from coordinate 2,381 downwards.
AGATGTTCCAGCCAGCAGCCATATTGATTGATTCCCGTATAAACCGAAGGTGTTGACGAGGCAAGGCCTCCAAGTTTTCGCTGGCCGCCGCCGCTGGTAACCGTGCTGGTAAATACCACAGGGTGGCAGCCGGGATAGATACCGTTGTTGTCGGCGACGTGAAGAGAAGCATCGTACATTAGCTTATAATCTGTAATCGGAACATTCCCGTCGCCGCCGATAACTCCATAGCCGCCCATAGACGGCTTCCAATCCTTGACTGTAACCCACTTTATTTGTTTTTCCTTGTGCAGGCAGGGCAGCAGAGGCTCCTCCACCAGGGGGTCTGGGTCATTAGGGTCAATGTTTATATTGAAAACAAATTCATACATCTCACGGCTCAGGTTTTCTGTGCTGTAGCCTTTGGAAAATGCCGAACTGTTGAATCCGCCGTAACCGAAAGCTCCGTGGTAATCATTGAAATCAAAGGCAGGGTCGCCCGGCTGGTGGTCGCCGGGAAGCCAGAGAACATCAGTGTTCGGGTCATCGTCTTTTCGCACGAGAAAACCGCCATTGTCGTTAATACCTGCCGGATAATTGGCTATGCCTATGCCGACGGTATCGAGCCACTTCCAGTCGTTATTGTCAGGATGGTTGCCGGACAGGAATACCCATATCTCGACGCTGTGATTTTTAAATTGCACTTTCCAACTGTTGAGGTCATACATATCGAGCTGGCCGTAGCCGGGGTCGTAGAAATAATGATTGATAAAAAATGTGGTGCCGGGATAAGTAATTCCGTTGACCTTCCAGTCCTGCCTTTGCTGCATATACAGGTTGCCGACCATCAAATCGTCCGGGACAATGTTGGCTTTGATGTATTCCTTGACTGTGGTGAACATTCCGTCCGCGACAGGGTCCTCGGCGGCGGGCGGATAGGTTTCTCGCGGCGCAAAAGCACCGAATACCATTCCGCAAATTAAAAGAACCGCCGATACAAACACAATGGAATTAGTAAGACATTTCATTTTTTGTCCTCCTTAAAATTGGTTGCCTCTATATTTTTTTAAAAAGCCTCTTGTATCAGTGCGGCGGCGTATCCGACACATAGTTGCCAAACTCGCTTATTTACAGGATTTCCCTGCCTCCGTACCGACATTGCTTCCGTCTGTGTAGTACCGAAATACTATAGGAATTGTCCGATAATGTCAAGTGTTTTTTGCGAAAAAAGCGGGTTTATTTGGCTTTATGCTTCGCAGGGTGCTTTGGTTTTTTTGCCTTTGTCTTCATAGAGAATTCTCCGTTCGGGTCAACAAGAGCTTCTTTGCGAAGACCGGCTGCGGATTTAATCAGCTCGTCCTTCTGCACCGCCACAGACGGCTCGAGCTTGAAATTCCAGGTATATGCGTCAATTTTTGTGGTGAACATATCGGCAAAAAGGTCGAAGGGAAATCTGTCCTTCAGCGGCCGTTTGAGGTTCTGGTGAGTATTAAGCGTTTGATAGCCATCCTTTGAGATTCGCACGGCAAAATCGCCATACCATTCGAAGCCCACAGTAACAGGCGATGTGCCGATTTCCTCATCGTTAAGCGCGACAAGAGCGCCTTGCGGCTCGGTTATAATGGTAATTTTTCTTTCCACGCAGCCTGTGCAGAAACAAACCGCTGCAAGAACGATAATAGCAGCAAATCCTTTTGACGACATATTTTGCCTCCGGCAAATAAAATAACTCCGTTAATTATCCGTTCAGGCGGCAGAGTTGTCAATTATAAACCCCCACACCTATTTACGTTGTGGCGGCAAAGTTTAAAAACACCCAAAATTGCTTCAATCGGTCTTCAAAATGCTCAATTACAGTGTAAATAGGTGTGGGGGTAAATCGTTGACATAAACGACTTTGCGGGTTAAAGTAAAACCTCTATTTTTCAGGCAGGTCTTTGACATATTGCTTGGATTTTGGCATGAAGAATATCGTTTGACAATGTTCCGTGTCTATCTGATAATTGCTGGATGTTAATAGAAATTAAGAAACGCGGTTCAAAATAGGAGAACCCTAAAAATGATTACAAAACTGTCTCTCGGAAACTTTCGGAGTATCCGTGATAGCGAAATGCCGTTAGGGAAGATAACAGTTCTTACCGGCCCTAATAATAGCGGCAAATCAAGTATAATATATGGACTGTTAACTCTGAAAAATGTTGTTTTGAATTCAAACCAGGCAATAGATAGCTTCTTAAACCTCGAATTCTTGAATATAGGGGGTTTTGCGCAAACAGTATTTTTGAAGAAAGAGACTTCCGATATTATTCTTGGCATAGAAGTCTCGGAAAACGAAATAAAATCGCAATATACCGCTGTGTTGGGAAAGAAGAAATCTTCACTAAGTCTAAAAACTCTTAAAC
>JBAVNP010000274.1:0-4605 GCA_049691175.1 Sedimentisphaerales bacterium | reverse complement strand
ATTTTCGAGGAGTCGGCACCATATCCGCTGGAGGCAGGGCGGGTCGTCTGTTTTTGTATCTGCGGTCGGCATCCATGTAATAGCCTGAGCGCGCCTTGTATATGCGGTCTCTGAAAGAGAGTCAATTATATATTGAATCTGATTAACTTTCGCAAATGGCTTGGGCGACTTGGGATTTCTGATGTTCTCGACGGGGCAGTATGCGAAAAGTCTTTCGTGATATGTATAGGTCCATTTTCCCGCCGCGGGGTCAATCCAGTGGTCGTGGATGCCGTCAACAACTTCCTGCCGGTAAGCTTCAAGCTCTTCCGGTCCGCCGGGGAAATTTTTATGTATTCGAGGCTCTGCGAAAGGGTCGGCTACCGTAATTATTACCGTTGCGTCTTTGCTTGGCGGGTCATCTGGTTTGTCGTACTGGGTTTTTATTTCGATTCCATCGTCCCATACGGCCAGAACGGCCGCTTCCCATGCCTGGGGTAAACAACCTGCCTCAATGGTAATTACAGGAATGCCGCTCATTTTCCTACCTCCGTGTAATAATATAATTCTTACAGGCCTAACTCCTCGTCAGTAATATTGTATTGTGCGCGATGCTCTTGCGGCACATTTCTCAGGAGCATCTGTGCCTCCTGTGCATATTTTGTGTTAGGATATTTTTTCATTACCTGCCTGCACCATTCGATAGGGTTTCGATATTCGTGTGATGGGGCTATATTGCCGATTTTAAGAAACTGTCTGGCGGGTGAGAGAAGTCTTTCTGCATCATATTCGTCGACGGCGGCAAAGCCGTCATCGGCCTTCTGTTCTGCCGAAGAAACGGCATTTGCAGTTGTGTTGGGCTTATTTGGCTGAGTTAGAGTCTGTTGTGTATTTACAGCGGTCTTGTTTGCATCAGCTGTTAAAGCCGGTATTATGTTTGATTCGGCAGGCGGCCTGGCGGGTTGGGCAGCAGGCAGATTTGATTCGGTTGGTTTAGCGACCGCAGGCGGCCGGTTAGGTTCATTTGGTTCCGCAAATTCCTGCGGATTTGCCAGGATACTATTAATAACCATCTGCGGCAGAAAACCGTTAACATCACCGGCATATCTGATAGTAGAGTTCGGCCCAACAATCAAAAGTACTGCTCTGTTCAATTCTCCGAGAAGCGAAATCATTTTCTGATGTCCGTCGGGAGCAAGCAGGAAAGTCGGGCAGGTTTGAGGATTTTTGTCGAGCCAGCCTTCGAGATTCTTTCTTTTTTCAGGATTGTTAAGATTAATTGCCGCAAAGACAACTTTTTTGTCTTTTGCAAACAGGCTTTGCAATTGTGCAAATTCTGCAAATACGGCAGCCTGAGTTTGTTGATTACCCTGTTGTTCGAATCCGGTCTGCGCCGGCGTTTCGCTGCTTACACCATCTTCGGACAGAGCAGTCGCTGGAGCAGATTCCGGAGCAGGGGAAACAGGCAAATTGGGTTCATTAAGTGTATTTGCTTGTGCTGCCGTTTCTGCCGGCGCAAAACTGTTAAAATCATTAGCGTCGATTTTCCACAGCAGGGCACAGGCAATCCGACCGGATGACCGCCAGGAAATTGAATTTGGTCCCACAGGCTCAGGATGAAAATCAAAGACCTTGCCGAGCGCCTCGGTCCTGACAGCGCTTACATCAAGCTGAAAATTACCAACATCTGTCTGCTGGGAGGACTGGAATGCGGCTTCGTCAGATTTCGGAGCTCTATTTTTGCCTGCATCTTGTTCTGTAAGTGCCTCGATTGCAGATGCGTAGTCCTTATAAACAAGCGAAATGGCAAAAAGTGTTTTTACGGTATTAGAATTTTGCGGAGACGCTTTCTTTCCTGAAGAGGCCTGTTTCAATGCCTTGTCCGGTTTGTTGTCGAAATAGTAAACCCAGGCCGAGAGGATGTGATAAGTACTCTTCTGTGATTCATCAAATACCGGCATATACTTTCTGTTTCTTGCGATGATTTTTAGAAGCTCTTTGATATTTGGGTCGGAAGGCGCCTGGACAGAGTTAACGTAGGAGATAATTTCCTGACATTTAGCTGTAACTTCAGTTGAAGCGATTGGAGCATCCTGCTTGAGCTGCTGTATTTTTTCCTGAGGACTTTGCGCTCTTTTTTGTTGTGCCGGTGCGTACTGAGTCGGGGCAAAAACTTCAAGGGTGTGAGTAATAAGTAAAATAACAGTTAAAAAAACGGTTTTCTTCATGCTGCTGAATTTTCTCATATAATTTATCCATTTTTCCTTTAAAATAACCTTATATATAATACCATAATACCAGCTAAATGTTTTACCAAAAAGTCAAAAAACATCGGCAAAAAGACATTTGACAATATGATTTTTGTGGGGGATAATATCCGTAATTATCTGTATTGTCGGGACTTATATGTTTACAGGATTAATTGAAACGGTTTGTAAAGTCGGCTCATCTGTCAATAGGACAGGCGGTATAAGGCTTACAATAAATCTCGGCTGTGATGTGAAATGCGGCGATAGTGTCGCTGTCAATGGAGTGTGTCTGACCGTTGCCGGCCTGAAAGGGACCGCCACGGAGTTTGATGTAAGCGCAGAGACGCTGTCAAAAACAACGCTTGGTAAATTGAAAGCCGGTTCAGAGGTAAATATCGAAAGGGCTATGTCAGCGAGCGACAGATTCGGCGGACATTTTGTGCAGGGACATATCGACACAATCGGCAAAGTTAAAAAAATCGAAAAGAAGGGAGATTTCTGGGTATATGCCTTTGAGGTTGGTAAAGAAATCTCAGATTTTCTCGTTCCCAAAGGCTCAATAGCGGTTGACGGCGTCAGTCTTACAATCGTTGATGCACAAGGACAAAACTTCAGCGTCGCAGTTATCCCGGCTACTTTTCAAAATACTATTTTTAAAAATTATAAAGCCGGCGATATGGTCAATGTAGAAACAGATATAATCTGCAGAATGGTGAAAAAACAACTTGATCAAGTTATGGGACAAAAACAGGGGCTTACGGTTGAGAAATTAAAAGAAATGGGATTTTAAAAATTACTGAATGAACGGAAATAATAATAACAATTCTGAATCGCCGATAGTTATCGGCATAACAATGGGCGAGCCGCTGGGAATAGGGCCGGAGATTATTATAAAGGCCCTGTATGACCCGCTGCTGCGGCGTTGTGCAAAGTTTATTATCTTCGGAATGGATGAATTCCTCGAATACGCTGCCGACATTGTGGAAATCGAGCCTTACTGGGGACGATGCCAGCACGAAAAGATAAGCAGAGATTTTCCTCGCAATATTGTTGTTGCGGATTATGACGATTATTCAGTGCCGAGCTGGGCGAAAGGTTCGAGCAAGGCGGGAGGCGAAGCATCGCTGCGATTCTGCGTCGATGCAATCGAAGCGGCAAAGGCAGGTATAATTGATGCGATAGTTACTGCGCCGATAAGCAAGGCAAGCTGGAAAGAGGCAGGAGCCGAATGGCCGGGACATACAGAACTTCTGGCGGCATTGTGCAAAAGCCCGCGAAAAGCAATGATGTTCGTCGCGGGACCTTTAAAAATCGCACTTGCGACAATACACGAAGCATTATTTGAGCTGAGAAACAAATTTACAATCGGCTGTGTTTATGAGCCGATAGATTTGCTTAATACCGCTCTGCAGGAATACTTCGGAATTAAAAATCCGCATATAGCGGTAGCGGCATTAAATCCGCACGCGGGCGAAGACGGACAATTTGGCGATGAGGAAGAAAGGATAATTAAGCCTGCGATGCTGATTGCTCAGGAAATGGGTATAAACTGCAGTGGACCTTATCCGGCAGATACGCTTTTTGTAAAGGCGGCGGCAGGCGAATTCGACGGCGTTGTCGCGATGTATCACGACCAGGGAATGATACCGGTTAAACTGCTTGCGTTTAAAGATGCCGTCAATGTTACAATCGGCCTGCCGATAATCCGTACTTCGCCTGCACACGGCACGGCATTCGACATCGCGGGCAAAGGCGTTGCGGATGAGTCGAGTATGAAGGCGGCGCTCAAACTCGCGATAGAAATGGCAAGAACCAGAAAGCAGAACACAGAACATAGAACACAGAACGCGGAAGCAAGGAAGTAAAGAAGCAAAGAAATAAGGATGTAAGGAAACAAGGCTTGTTGAAAAAAGCGGATTGATGGAAAAGAAAGGGCGTAGCAAAAAAATGATTCTGTCAACAAAAACAGCGTGGGCAAAAATGTCCACCCTACGGAACTATGGATTTTAACTTGTAGCGGTTTATTTTAAATGGAGAACTGACTTTTGGAGACCACTATGAACAAAAAAATATTAAATTTGTCAACTTACTCACTAATATCAGGTATTATCCCGTGGCTTTATGCCATTTTTGCAGAACTTTTGATACCAGCTATTACAATGATAGCAGCGCCATTGGCTTATTTGTCTTCTTTTGCATCGATCATTATGGCCATTATAGCTATTAGGAAAAAGACCGAGCAAGACATTCGCTTGGCTCAAATTGCATTAGCATCAAATATCTTGTTTATTTTGGTAGTTATCTTTTCTCTATTCTTCCTTCATAATCATAATACTACGGGTGTGAACCCGTAGATGGAAGTCATGTAGGGTGGGCT
>JBAVNP010000273.1:0-2344 GCA_049691175.1 Sedimentisphaerales bacterium | reverse complement strand
AACCAATAGTCAGGGCCTCCGGGTCGAGCACTTCTTCAGCCCAGCCAAGCTCTGTATGATACGTGCCGCGGCGCTGCAATTGATTCTTCAACTGCCTCCGCACAAAAGCAATCAGGTTCTCCTTGCTCCTCTGATGTATCCGCCACAACTCCTCATCCGGTATCTGGTCAACGTTATTCCAGATAGCCTCGTCCGCGATTTCCTCGCTCCAGTTAAAGCCGAGATACCTTTCGTAAAGCGAATTCAGCTCAGGCGAAATAAAACTCTTGGCGTGTATGCCGTTAGTTATCGACTCGATAGGCACTTCAGCCGAAGGCAGCTTCGGCCACAAATCGGCCCACATCGAGCGTGAAACCTGGCCGTGCAGTTTGCTTACGCCGTTGCGATAAATGCTCGTCCGCAGCGCAAGGACCGGCATCTTGAAAGTTTCGCTGTCCCTGCCCGGGTCAATCCTGCCCATCGCAAGAAATTTATTTTTGTCAATTCCCAGTTTTGGAATATAAGCGCCGAAGTATTTGCTCATAAGCTCCGGACTGAATTCGTCGTTGCCTGCCTTAACCGGCGTATGCACCGTAAAAATATTGCTTAACCTCGTCGCTTCGAGAGCCTCATCGAAAGATAGATTTTTCATAGTGCATAAATGCCTTATTCGTTCGAGGGCCATAAAGGCGGCGTGTCCTTCATTCATATGGCAGACGGCCGGCTCAAGACCCATAGCGAGAAGCACCTTAAAACCGCCGATACCGATAAGTATTTCCTGCTGAATCCTCAACTCGGAATCGCCGGCATAAAGGGCGGAAGTTATTAATCTATCCCTTTCCGAATTTGCGCCGATATTTGTGTCCAGCAAAAACAGTTTCACCCTTCCTACGGTTACTTTCCAGACCTGCGCGACAACCTGTCGCTGCGGAAAGGCGAGTTTTATAGTCAGCGGCTTTTCGCTTTTCTTTTTCACAAGCTCGACTGGCATATTATAAAAATCATTATCTTCGTAGCGTTCCTGCTGCCAGCCGTCGGCGTTGAGATACTGCCTGAAATAACCCTTCTGATACATAAGTCCTACGGCTGCAATCGGCAGACCGAGGTCGGATGCGCTTTTTAAATGGTCTCCCGCGAGGATGCCCAAACCGCCGGCATAAACCGGCAGCGATTCGTGAATGCCGAACTCAAGACTGAAATACGCAATCACCGGCTTTGGCGTTTTGTCCCATACCTTGTCGAACCAGCCGGGCGAACTTATGTAGTGTTCGAGTTTTTCCTGCGCCTGCTTCAACTGATATGTAAAGCCCTGCTTTTCAGCAAGGTCGTTGAGCCGGGTTTGACTGACTAAGCCCAAAAGTCTAATCGGATTATGGCCGCTCTGCTCCCATTTTTCAGGGTCTATCTGGCGGAACAATTCGATAATTTCCGGGTTCCAGGACCAGAACATATTTTGTGCGATTACCCTCAGCCCCTTGAGCGCTTCCGGCAGAGCCGGCAAAACCGTGAAATTGCGTATCCTTGGCATATTATTTCCTTAAACCCTATACTCTGTACCCTAATCTAATCGTCATTTTCAACAGTTTGCTTAATCTTAGATGTAAATAAATAAATTAGTTATAGGACGTAAATATCGCAGATTACAGATTATAGATGACAGATTATAGAAAAATGAGGCGCGACCTGCGGGAAATTTAACACGGCGAATTCGCCCTGATATCTTTTCGCCGCCTCATCGTAAGCCCTTGCCGCATCCTCTTCAGTATCGAAATATCCTAAAAAAATATGCTTGCCTTTATAATATATAGACGCCTCCCATTTTCTTTTTTCTTCGCGCCGGCACACTCCTTTATATCTCGAGCTGCAGCCCTTCTTCTTTTTGCGGTTGCTTATATTCTGGGATTTCGTCGCGACTCGCAGATTCTCCCTGCTGTTATTGAGCCCGTTTCCGTCTTTATGGTCAACGACAAATCCTGCCGGCGGAGTCATTATCTCGTTATGCATATATATGCGTTTTCCTTTTTCTTTTCGCACGGCGTAAGCGAATGCGCTCTTTATGCCCCATTTATGCGCAATTAATTTCTCATAGTCTTTCGCGTCAACGATTACGTATCTGCCTTTTGGCAGGAGAATATATCTGAATTCACAGCCATAGCGGAATTTTTTGTATCGCAGCAGAATCCAAAGGTAAATACGCCCTAAAACTGCCGGCACTTTGATTTTGAAACTAAAATACATTTTCTTATCCTTTAACTAAGACCAGAGACTAGAGACTAGAGACTAGCGACTAACAAGTCCCTCCGTATTACCTGAGAAGTTGCGCGTTTTTGTCGAAATTTGATCAAGAAAATTTTGTCCGCAATTC
>JBAVNP010000272.1:0-17018 GCA_049691175.1 Sedimentisphaerales bacterium | reverse complement strand
GGCAAGAACCATATAAGTTGCGCCAAAAAGCGTGTCAGGACGCGTAGTAAAAACTGTTATTATCTCATCGAACCCGTCGACTTTAAAATCGACTTCCGCGCCGATGCTTTTGCCAATCCAGTCGGTCTGGAGTTTTTTGATTGACTGAGGCCAATCGACAAATTTCAAATCATCCTGCAACCTGTCGGCGTATTTTGTAATCCGCAGCATCCATTGGCGCATCGGCTTTCTGATAACTGGATAGCCTCCGCGTTCGCTTATGCCGCCGATAACCTCCTCATTTGCCAGAACCGTTCCCAACTCAGGACACCAGTTTACCGGCACTTCATCCTCATAAGCGAGACGCTGATTATTCAGGAATTCTTCTTTTTCTTTTTTAGTCAGTTCAAACCATTTACGTATACCGGCCGGTTCGCCCATAACCGCAGGTGCAGGATTGGAAGGAACAACCTCGCCATCCGAACCGATGTATAACTTTCCGGCTTCCAGTTTCTTTGCCAATTCAGATATTGGTTTAGCCTTTTGTTCTGTTTCGTCGAAATAACTGTTGAAAAATTTGAGGAAAATCCACTGCGTCCATTTGTAATATTTCGGGTCTGTGGTATCGACCTGCCTGTCCCAGTCGTAGGAAAAGCCAAGTGATTTAATCTGCCGCCGCATATTTTCGATATTCTGTTGAGTTGTTTTGGCAGGGTGGGTGCCGGTCTGGACGGCATATTGCTCCGCCGGCAGGCCGAATGCGTCCCAGCCGATTGGGTGCAGGACGTTAAAGCCTTTCATTCTTTTATAGCGGGCGATAATGTCGCTTGCGGTATAACCTTCCGGGTGTCCGACGTGCAGACCTTGTGCCGATGGATATGGAAACATATCGAGCACATAGTATTTGGGCCTGGATTTGTCGCAGTCCTTAGCGGCGAAAGTCTTATTGGTTTCCCAAAACTTTTGCCATTTTTTCTCTATTTCGTTGAAGTTGTAGAATCCCTTGTTTTCGTCCATAGTTTTTATAGTCCTGAATGAGGGCAGGTTCCGCCTGATGGGCAGGTGTGGTATTTTGAGGCTGCCGGCTCTTTAACAAAACCTGAAAAGGTTGAAAACTGCTTTGTGAGTTTTTTACCGCCGCAGGCAGAGCAGATATGGTCGGTTTTAGCATCGGCCTTTTCCAGAAATTCGCTTACCTTGCCGCAATCAGCGCATTTATATTCAAAAATCGGCATAAAATCCCTTTGAAATCGAGTTTTAGGCTTTGAAAACCCAACAGTATATCTCTTTAATTTGCCTGAGGCAAGGAAAAGATTGACTAAACAGGGTTTTGTATATCCAAAAACACAAAATAAAAAGAGGGTTTGACGACCCGAGAGATATAGAGTATATTACAATCTGTCGTGAATTGGCATCTTTGACTGGATATGAAACGGTGTGCGTCTTAGAGAGTAATAAATATATAGTTGAGCGCAGCAAAAAGGAAGTTATAAACCGACTTGAGAAAGTAGAGCAGGATTGTGACATTTCAGCAATGTCCGGACTATGGCGGCATTCTTGATGACCCGCACAAAATAGTACAATTCATCAACGAGCGAATCAGCAGCAAATTGGATTGGTGCCGGAAAAACTTAAAAAACTACGAAGGTAAAAAGTGGCCGACGTGGCAGCGTAAAGTTATTGAGGTGTTTTACGAGGGAAATCTCGGCATCCTTATTCCTCAACATGGCCAAGTACTGAGTGAGGAAGGCGATGAACTGATAATTAAGTGGAAAAGCCCTTGTCCAATCCTGAAATGTTGCCAAAAACTTGGTCTGGCTACAAGTCACGTTTGCAGTACGCTCTACCATGTTCAGTATCAGGTGCTGCTATCCCTGATTGTTCCCGGCGCCTTTTTTGCAAGGGATTACAGCCGATTGCGGCCGGACACAGACTCCTGCCTTGAGATAATCATTCGCAGACCTGATGTTGAGCTATTGTCGAGAAAAGGAACTGAGACACAGTAGTTTTACTGGTTTTAAATCAGTCAGTGAAAATCCGCTTCAGGTGCCTATCGTAGATATTTTCTGTTACTGTTTTTGCGATTGTATCTTCGTATTTTTCAAGTGCCTCGATATAACAGTGCCCCATCTTTGCAGCGATTTTGTAGCCGACGTGGATTAACTGCCTGAAATTAGGATTATAGTCCTTACATTTCTGGTCGTGGCGCAGGGTATTTGCGTATTTTATACTGTCCCATTTTGCAACTTCGTCAGGTGAAGGCAATTTAGCCTTGTCTATATCAATAACCGTTGCGTAAGGTCCGCAAAGCTCATCAAAGTGCTCAAGTGCCTGATTATAAACTTCTTTTGCGATGTCAAGGCCGCAGCCGCCTGCAAGTGCAAGACCGATGATTTCCTCAAGCCAGGTTGTACCGGCAGTTTTTAAATGCAGACCGGCATTGAACTTCTTCAGCGCCTTCTTGATGGGCGTATAAATTGAAAATTTATCGCTGCCGGAATGAACGCTTAATTTCAAAGTTGCCGGAAGGCCGAACTGTTTGATTGCAAAATTAATAACCGCTATGTCTTCGTTAAATTCTTTTTCAAATTGTGCAACATCGCCGACATAATCAACGCCTTTATTGAATCTGCCTGTAAATTTAGGCGCTATTGTCTGAGCCGGGATTTTCTCTGCGGCAATAGCAGAAAGTATAAAGAGCATCTCAACAGGACTTTGAGGCAGATTTGATTCGTCCATTGAAACTTCAGTTACGAAATTATCGCTGCCTTTTTTCTCTGCCACGTGCCTGTAAATTTCGCCCGCCTTTTTTACTGCAAGCAGAAATTTTGCCCCGATTTTTTCAAGGTCGCTTTGTGTTATGTTTAATTTGCCCTCGATGCCGGGTATTTCAATTTTGCCGATGAATTTTTTGTTGGTTGCGATAAAGGCTTTCAAATCCTTTTCATCGCATTTTTGGCCGATATAATCAGCGACATCGAGCGTGAAGAAATTGCTCGAATCAATAAACAAATCGACAGTGCTCAGATTTATATGGTCTGCATCGACATAATATGAATCTCTCCAGCCGAGCGCCTTTACAGCGGCATCAGCCTCTTTTCTGACGTCGGCGGGTTTTGTGCCGATGATGGAATGTTCCCTGTTGGATTTATTCCAGACGGGGACGATATTACAGCCTTGCTGTTTTGCCTTTATTATGGCGGAAAGCTGAGCCTTGCCCTGATGAGCGAACCTGTCACCGATACCAATTGAGAATCTTTCAAGCTTCATTCAAAAACCTTTCAATATTCTTTATCGAAATAGCCGGTATATTCAATATATCAATATGTCCTGCAGGTCAAGAACAAATCGGACGAACATTTTTTTCTCGGACAGTGTTTATTGGGTTGCAAAAAGATATTTGCTGGTTATTATTATCTTCAATTTTCAGGGATGGATTATGCTGAAAAAGCAATTGGGGCTTTTAAGTGTTTTCAGCATCGCTGCAGGTGCGATGATTAGCAGCGGTCTTTTTATTCTGCCGGGTCTTGCGTATGCAAAGGCGGGACCGTCCGTTGTTATCTCTTATCTGTTGGCAGGTCTTTTGATGATTCCTTCGATGCTGTCAAAGGCTGAACTGGCTACCGCTATGCCGAAAGCCGGCGGAAGTTATTTCTTTGTCGAGCGAAGTCTTGGTCCTTTGATGGGTACTTTCGCGGGTCTTGCGAACTGGCTTGCAATCGCACTCAAAACGACCTTTGCTATGATTGGTATCGGAGCTTTGACAACGATTTTATTTCCTCAAAGCGACCAAATGACCATAAAAATGGTATCCGCTGCGGCCTGTCTTTTCTTTCTTGTGATTAATCTCGTGAGCGTCAAAGGAACAGGCGGACTTCAGGCCGGGCTTGTGGTGGGGCTTATTGCAATTTTGGTTGTATTTGTAGTTAAGGCTGCACCGTTTATTGAGCCTCATAAGTTTTCACCTTTTTTGCCGTTCGGTGCGAAAAATATGTTCGCTGTTGCCGGTATGGTTTTTGTATCTTTCGGCGGACTCACAAAGGTTATCGATGTTTCCGAAGAAATACGTAATAGTTCAAGAAATATTCCGCTTGGTATGTTCCTGGCTTTTTTTGTGGTAAATGCTCTTTATGTGCTGGTTGTTTTCGCAATGGTGGGGGTGCTGCAGCCGGCGGTTTTAAGCGGCTCTCTTACGCCGATTGAATTGGCTGCGAAAGCTGTTGCTGGAACTGCAGGAGAAATCCTGATTGGCATCGGTGCTTTTCTTGCCTTTGCAACTACCGCCAATGCGGGGCTGTTGAGTGCTTCACGAACTCCTATGGCTATGAGCCGTGACGGCCTTGTGCCTCAGTTTCTTTCGCAAACAAGCAAAAAGTTTCATACGCCGCATTGGTCGCTTCTGCTGACCGCAGGTTTTATGCTGTTCGTGATTTTTACTCTTTCCATCGAAAATCTTGTCAAGACCGCATCTACAATAATGATTGTTATGTTCATCCTGATGAATGCTTCGGTAATTATAATGCGGTACAGCGGTATTCAGGCGTATCGGCCTACCTTCAGGGCACCTTTTACGCCGTGGATAGAAGTTGTGATAATTATAGTGTATCTGTTTCTAATTTTTGAGATGGGCTATGTGCCGCTGGTAATGACAGGCGTCTTTGCGGTTATCGCTATGGTTTGGTATCTGTTTTATGTCCAGAAGCGTATTGACCGCCAGTCGGCAATCGTCTATCTTGTCAAAACAATTGTTTCAAGGCATATCGAGAGGACCGGTCTTGAGGAGGAATTAAAGCAGCTTGCTCTGCAGCGTGACAAGATAATAATGGACAGGTTTGATGAACTTATTACAAACTGCACTATTCTTGATATAAATGAGAAAATCTGTGCGACAGACCTTTTCCACAAGGTTTCGCAGGTCCTGTCAGAAAAGCTCAATGTTGACGCAAATAAGCTTTATGAACTCTTTATACAGAGGGAAAAAGAGTCCACAACCATTATAAGGCCGGGTCTTGCTATTCCGCATATTGTTGTAGAAGGCCAAAAAGTTTTTGAGATTTTACTTGTTCGCTGCCGGAAAGGCGTGATTTTTTCCGAACTGCAGGAACCTGTAAAGACCGTATTTGCCCTAATCGGTTCCTCCGATGAGAGAAATTACCACCTCAGGGCACTTATGTCGATTGCGCATATTGTCAGCGAACCGGGGTTTGAAGAGCGATGGTTCGCCGCAAAAAATGTCGAACAGCTCAGAGATATCGTCCACCTTTCCGGCAGAAAACGCGACTAAACCGTTAACGCCGGGCTTGAAGATGCTTTCTTTTTTTCCATCTATGCCTTATTATTATTTAATATTCAAGAAATTGCGAAGGATAATTTTATGCCTAAAAAAATCCTGATACTTAATGGAAGTCCTAAAAAAGATGGAAATACCGCTGCGATGGTGGATTGGTTCGGCGAGGGCGCTCGTTCAAAGGGGGCCGATGTCGAGATTGTCCGTACGGCTTTTCTTAAATATAAGACGCTGGGCTGCACATCCTGCCGAAAGTGCCAAATAATCGAAAAATTCGAATGCTGCGTTGAAGACGGGGCAAAACCTGTTTTAGCCAAAATGGCGGATGTCAATGTGATTGTAATGGCTACGCCGCTTTATTTTTTCGGTGCAAGCGCACAGCTTAAGCTTATTTTTGACAGGATGTTTTCGCTTTATAAATGGGACAATGACGCCGGCACAATGCAAACACCCTTGAAAGGAAAGACTCTTGTCCTTTTGGCAAGCGCATTTGAGGATATAGGTCTTGATGCTCTTGAAAAACCTTTTGCCCTGACGGCAGAATATACCGGTATGAAATTTGAATCCATCCTTGTCGCAAACGCAGGCGTTTCAGGCGAGATTGTAAAAAAACGCCCCGATATTCGCGAAAAAGTTATATCGCTGGGGATGAAGATGACACAATAAATCTCAAAGGAAAATACTATGAAAAAAGGGAAAATATTACTCAGTTTTCAGATAGTTTTGTTTACTGCCGTTATAGTTTTTGTTTCGTTCTGTTCGGCGATGACGCCTTATGGAAATGTCGGCTGTGTTAAATCGTATGACGGCGAACTAATCAGCTATTCTGTGTTCGGCAAAGGCGATGTAACTTTGGTTTTTGTCCACGGCTGGGGCGGCGACGGCAGATACTGGAAGTACCAGATACCTTATTTTTATAAAAAATACAGAATAGTGACAGTCGATTTAGCAGGGCACGGAAATTCAGAGCAAAACCGGAAAGTGTATACTCTTGAAGCATTCGGGCAGGATGTAAAGGCAGTTGTTGAAGATGTAAACGCAAAAAAAGTAATATTAATCGGTCATTTGATGTCAGGCGAAATCGTTGCTGAAGCGGCGAGGTTGATGCCGGGGCGTGTCATAGGTATTATCGGCGCTGATTCAATACAAAATGTTGAAGACACTATGCCGAAAGAGCAATTTAAACAAATGGTCGATGAATTTCAAAAAGATTTTAAAGGCGAAGTTAAAAATTTCGTAGAACCGATGCTTGGCAAGGATATAAAACCGGAATTAAAAAAATGGATTATTGATGATATTTCCTGCGAGCCTCCGTATGTGGCTATAAGTGCATTTAAAGAATATGTTACAAAATTTGAAAATAAAGGAATCGCGAATATTTTCAAAGAAGTAAAAGTTCCTGTGCGATGTGTCAATGCCGACCTTTGGCCGACGAGTCCTGAGGTTAATCGCAAATATATGACGTCTTATGATGTCGTTTTTATGAAAGGCGCCGGGCATTTTATTATGTTGGAGCGTCCGGACGAGTTTAACAAGCTACTTGACCGCAGCGTAAAAGAAATAATAAAGAAAAAATGAAATGAACGAAGCCGGAAAGAAATTTTTAATCAGAAGTTTTGGTTGCCAGATGAATAAGCTCGACACTAATCTGGTGGTTAATTCATTTACGCAGTCAGGATTCGAATTGACCGATGACATTGGTGAAGCTGATGTTGTTCTTGTGAATACCTGCTCTGTTCGCAATCACGCTGAGGAAAGAGTTTTATCGCTGCTGGGACATTTAAAGCATATAAAAAAAACCCGTCCGAATATAATCGTTGCCGTCTTCGGCTGTATGGCTCAAAGATTAAAGGATGATTTGCTTAACCGCGAAGCGGTGAATATTGTCTGCGGACCGCTGCAGATACCGGAACTTGCAAATTTGGTGAATAACGCCGTCGGCAATATCCAAAAGCAAAGTAATATAAGCAGCGATATCAGGCAAAAACCTTCACAGGAGCAATTGGCAGGCCTTGATGATTTTGAGCAGCATTATGACTCGGCTGAAAATAATCTGCCTGCACAGGCGTATGTTCGTGTGATGCACGGCTGTGATAAATTCTGTTCTTATTGCGTTGTTCCTTATGTCCGCGGGCCGGAGGTATCAAGAGCACCCGAAAAAATTATCGCTCAGATTAAAAGACTTGCTGATGCCGGCGTGAAACAGGTAACGCTGCTGGGGCAAACAGTGAATTCATATTGTTATAATGGGTTCTCTTTTGCGGATTTACTTTACGAGATAAGCAAAATCAACGGCATCGAGTGGATTAAATTTGTTACCTGTTATCCGAAAGATTTTGACGAAGGAATTTTTAGGGCTATGGCTGATTTGCCGAAGATATGCCGATATTTGCACATCCCCGCTCAAAGCGGCTCAGATAAAATCCTAAAGGCGATGAACAGGCATTATACCAGCAGCGAATATCTTGATTTGCTCCAAAAGGCAAGGCAGATTGTGCCGGATATCGCTATTGCGGGCGATTTTATCGTAGGTTTTCCGGGCGAGACCCAAGAAGATTTTCAAAAAAGCGTTGAACTTATCAAAAAGGCCCAATATAAAAACTGTTTTATCTTTAAATATTCTCCCCGCCCCGGCACAAAAGCAGATGACAGGCTCGCTGATAATGTGTCGATGGAAGTAAAAAAGCAGAGAAACATCGAACTTCTCGCTGTTCAGGAAGAAATAAGCGAAAAACTGAATAAAAAATTTATCGGCAAAACCATAAAGATTCTTGTTGAAGGTGTAAGCGGCAAAGCTCATCTCGATAATGCCGAAAAAAAGCAATATCCTCAGTTAATCGGCAGGACTGGCGGTGATTATATTGTTGTTTTCAGCGGCTCCGCTAATTTGGCAGGGCAGTTTGTTAATGTGAATATAAAAAGAACAAGTGCGTTGACGCTGTTTGGAGATTTAATTGGTTAATTTAACCTGTTTCTTTTCCCAGTTCTCTTCGGCTTCTGGTCGGCGCAGATAAAACGGCACAAGGCTGACAGGGTCGGAAAATTTTTCTTCCGCTGCCATTTGTGAGCCGATTCTAAGGACATTTGCCGCTCTCGGGGACCAGTATTCTTTGTCGAGTATTTTTATGTTATCAGTCTGAAATTTTTTAGCGTAATAAAGCAGACCTTCGCCAAGCAGCCATATCGGTTCGTTGTCAAATTTTACTTTGAATTGTTCCGCAGTCATCAGGCAGTCAGGCAGGATTTTTTCCCAGGAGTTGTTTTTTCTCTCAAAGACTGCGATGAAAAACTGGTCTCTTTTTGCGTCAATGATAGCGGCAATTTTTTTTATGCTGCCGTCATCAATGTTCAGAGCCATCGCATCAGTTGTGCTGACAGCGACAATTTTACTTTGTGCAGCTAATGCCATCATCTTGGCAACTGTTACTGAAATTCTTATGCCTGTAAAGCTGCCCGGACCAATAGAAATAAAGACCTGATTTGTCTGGTTAGCACTTTTACCTGATTTTTCTAAAAGTTCAATTATCGTATTAAATAATTCTGCACTGTGCCGAAGGGGGGCTGAGAAGGTTTTTTCGTCCGATAATTTCCCATCGTAACCGATTGCTACTGAGCCAAGTCTGCCTGATGTTTCCAGTGCCAAAGCTAACGATTTGTATATAATTGCTGATTTTGCCATAAGTTCAGTTTAAATAGTGAATTATCAAATATATTTAGCCAGCTTGTTCAGCCTGTTTTTTTAAATTTTTTACTCTAAAGTCAACGGTTATGAGCCGATAACTATTACCGATGATGATAATGGATTTTATTGTAAAAATCCATTCTGAAAAGGAAATGCTGTCAAAGAAGTGTTTTAAAGAAATTTAGCTTGAAAAAAGCAAAAATCTGTGTTAAGATAGCTAAACTCAGCAACAGTCGTAAGATTTATAAGATATATTAAACCGGACAGTTGCGTAAGAAAAACATTCTTTGGGCGGCTGTTATTTGACTAATTATATTCAGGAGACGACCAGTGGCCATTGCTATATTGAGAGCAAGGTTGTCGTTAGGTATTGTTCTGGCAGTACTGTTGATTTGTCTGTCGGTGGTTTCGCTTGGTTTTGCTGCCGATGAAAAGGACGCAAAAGTTCAGACTCTTCGACAAACAGGTAAACAACTGCTTGATGTAGGTTACGAACAATACCGACGCGGCATGTATGACAACGCAAAAGAAACTCTTGGTAAAGCTGCTGCATACAGACAGTATTTGAGTGTTTCTGATGCAAGTAAGCTTGACACACTTCTTGAAAAGTTGAGTTCACCATCAAGGCCTGATGTCAATCAGGTTTCAGGTCAAAGCGTTGAGCAGACAATACCGGTGCAGCAGACAGAACCGATTGTTGTCGAGCAGCCGGCAGTAACACAGCAGGCAGAGCCTAATGTTGTTGAACAGCCGGTAGTAATACAGCAGGTAGAGCCTAATGTTGTTGAGCAGCCGGTTCAGATACAACCCCAGGCACAGCAGCCGGCTACCAACCCCGAATATATCGAATTTGTTCCTGTGGAAGCCGGCGATATTAATCAACCGTCACCGCGGCCTGTAGAACAGACGGAAGTCCAGCCGGAATTCGTTACACCTGTTGGGCAGGAGCCCAATCCTGGAATCGAAGTTTCACAGCCGTTGCAGCCCCAGCAAATGCAACCTCAAGTTCCCGCTGCGGAAAGGGCAAAAGAAAATTATATTGAGGTTGTCAGGCAAAAACAGCGTATTCAGCAGAGCTATACAAAGGCTGTTGTAAACGAAGCCATTGCAAAGGCGAAAGAATATGCTGATAAGGAAGATTTCCTAAAGGCAAAAGATGAAATTAACCGCGCATCGACAATCGTTGAAAAGAATAAACTATTGCTTGGCGATGCTGATTATGCTCAATACAAAGCTTCTTTGCAGCAGCTTTTGGACCAGATAAATACACGCCAGACGGAAGTTGATAATCGCAAGACTGAGAAGACAAAGGCCGAGGCTCAGACCACGCAAGAAAAACTCCGCACACAGCAGACTGCTGACAGACAGAAAAGAGTTCAGGATCTTATGACCCATTCTCTGGAATTCCAGGAACAGCAGAGATATGAGGAATCCCTGGCCCAACTCGAAACACTTTTGGCCATTGACCCGCTTAACAGGGAAGCCCTGAGAAACAAGCAGACTCTGGAGGATGTTATCAATCTTCGCAGGCAGCTCGACGTGAAAAAGGAAATAGGACGCGAAGAACAAAATGTTTTTTATGACACACAAAAATCAATGATTCCGCATGCGGAATTGATTACTCTTCCGAGAAACTGGCAGGACATAGCCGCGAGAAAGGCAAAAGCGATAAGCGGTCTTTCTGCCGTCGATGCCGCGGTTTACAAACAGTTCGAAATGCTGGTTGACTTAAGTGCTCTTACTCCGGATACGCCGTTTAATGAAGCCATTGATATAATCAGGACTTCTGTTGACCCGCCGCTGAAAATTATTGTTCGCTGGAAAGACCTTGAGGAAAACGCATACATTGAAGCTGACACGGTTATCGGAATGCAGGGGCTTAGCGGCATTCCGCTCGGTAAGGCCTTGAAGGAACTGTTAGATACGATTTCCGGCAGTTATACGCCGATAGATTTTGCTGTTGAAGACGGAATTATAACGATAGCTACAACAGGGGTGCTTCCGGCCAAGCTGGTTACACGTGTTTATGATATTACCGAAATTGTTGATATAAAGGCAGATTTCAGAACCGGTGTGTGGACCCCGGGAGAGGCGACATCAGCTCCTTCTGAGGAAACTGCAACGGAGGTAGAGTTGGATCAGGAACGCCTGGATAATGCTACGATTGTAATACAGATGATCCAGGAATCAATTGAGCCTATGAGCTGGTTGCTCAACGGCGGACAAGGCACCATCAGCTTCCAGAGCTCCAGACTTATTATAAGTCAGACGCCTAAAATTCATGAACAGATTCAAAAGCTTCTGGAAAACATGCGTGAATCGCTCGGTCAGCAGGTGTCGATAGAAGCCAGGTTCCTGTTTGTTACAGAAAACTTTCTTGAGGATATCGGTTTTGGTCTTAGTTCGATGAAGATAGCCACAAGTAAGCTTGGTAGTTTCGGCAATACGCGTCTCGATTTTGGCTCACACACGTTTACAACTCCGGGTTCAACAGGTCTTCCGGGCAGCTTGGCGACCGACTTTACAATGGGTGGAGGAACTGTGCCGCCTGCACTTGATCTTGTCGGCGGTCTTACGTATGGTGGAATATTGGATGATTTGCAACTTACATTTTTCTTAAGGGCGACACAAGCACATAAGGATGCAAAAGTACTCACCGCGCCAAGGGTTACCGTCATCAGCGGAGAAAGAGCAGCTATCTCCTTAACTAAACAAATCCCCTATATTGAAAATTATACGTTTACAGAATTAACGGGCGAAAACCAGCCGACGCGAATAATTTCACAGCCTACACCGGGTCAACCAGCTATAGGCGGTGTGCTGTTAAATGTTATTCCAACGATAAGCGCTGATAAAAAATATGTTATTCTTTATATCCAGACCAGTTATCAAAAAGTTGACTTGCAGGATTTCGATGTTTTTGATGCAGCGGGTACTGCTTTCCCGACTCAACAGCCGCTTGCGGAGACTTCCACGGTTCAGACGCGTGTAAGTGTACCGGACGGCGGCACATTGTTGATTGGCGGCCAGAAACTCGGTGCTGAAATCAACAAAGAGGCGGGTGTTCCGGGCCTTTCGAAAG
Organism: Sedimentisphaerales bacterium; assembly: GCA_049691175.1. Lineage (GTDB taxonomy): Bacteria > Planctomycetota > Phycisphaerae > Sedimentisphaerales > UBA12454 > JAPLMW01. The sequence goes on along the minus strand of JBAVNP010000272.1, from coordinate 4,988 downwards.
TGCCGCTTTTGGGAAGACTGTTCAGTTCCCGCAGCAAAATCAAAGACCAGGAAGTGCTGCTGGTGCTTGTAAAACCGACTATTATTCTTCAGGAAGAAGTTGAACGGGATTATTTTGCACCGCTTGAGTAGTTGTGAATCTTTAAGGAAAATTAAAAAGGCCGATTTAATGTCGGCCTTTTTTTATGACCTATTGTTCAAATTTATGTTTTATGGTCTGATAGCCGTAGTGCATCAGCAGATTATCCAGAATAATCATCGCAGTATAGTTTTCCGCTACCGGCCAGATGCGTGCTACAATTGTCGGGTCTCGTCGTGTAATCGCAGCCAATGTTTTATTCTCAAGCGTATATTTGTCGATGGTGTGCTGCTGTTTGTCTATTGTCGGTGTTGGTTTTACGGCGAGTCTTATTATTATCTCCTGTCCTGTTGACAATCCACCGGTGATTCCGCCTGCGTTGTTGGATTCAAAGACCACTTTACCTTTTTCCGCTCGCATCTGGTCATTGTCTTGAGAACCGGTCATATCTTTTACGGCAAAACCTGCTCCGATTTCAATGCCCTTAACCGCGCCAATTCCAAGCATTTTGCCAAGTTCCGCATCGAGCTTGTCAAATATCGGCTCTCCAAGACCGGCAGGAACGCCTCTGACGATAACTTCTACAACACCGCCGGCCGAATCGCCGCCTGCGGAAATCTTGTTGCAGGCCTTTACCATTTCTTCTGCCGTTTGAATGTCCGGACAGTTTAGAACGGGGTGAACGCCGTATTTTTCCCTTATTTTTTCAGGGCTTATTTTCGGCGCTTTGTCGCGTATTTTGTCGATTTGGTTTTCAATCTCGACGAAAACCGCCATTTTTTCAAGAAATCTCATTTCATTTGTTATTCTTCCCTTTACGTAAATTTCCTGATAAAACGGGTCAAGGTCTCGCCGCATCTTTTTGTAATTTTGTGTACACTTGAGGGCTTTTGCACTGTCAATATTGCCGCAGCGAACTGATGCAAGTTCTTTTACATAGCCGAAGACCTCAATGCCGCATTTTTGAAGAATTTTTTTTGCGATGCAGCCTGCCGCCACAATAGTTGAAGTATACCTGCCGCTGAAAAAGCCTGCGCCGATAGAATCGTCAGCCGGTCCATATTTCACAAATGAGGCATAAGAAGCGTGTCCCGGCCGAGGTGTGCGATTGGTGTCTTGATACTGCTTAACATGTTCAAAATGCCTGTCGAGATTGGGAATTAGTATGGTCAGTGGTGTGCCATTGGTTAGACCTTTATTTTTTGCGTTTTCGACGGTGTCGGCGGTATTGACGCCGGTATAGATTATCGGCAAATCCGGCTCTTTGCGGGGCGAGCTTAATTCATCCGCACCCGGCTTTCGCAAAAGCAAATCGCCGTAAATTTCCTGCTCGGTTATTGCCATAGCAGGGGGGTGGCCCTGTATTACAGCAGTTAATCCATCCTGATATGACCCGCCGGCGACGGTTACCTGAAACATCTTTCCAAAATGACAGCCTAACATTATATATCTCCTGTTGTTATGGGTAATTCAACTGCAAGAGTATAAATAGAAAGACAGAATTGTTCAAGATAAATTTATATTCGCGCCCAGTTGTTTCATAAGTTTTACGAAATCGGGGAATGTTACGTTCATTGCCTCTGCAGTGTCGATTGTGCAGGGCTGTTCAATAGCCATTGCCGCAAGTGAAAGAGCCATAACAATCCTATGGTCGCCTCTGCCGTCAAGTTCAGTTGCCTTGAGTTTGCTTTGGTGAACAATCAATCCATCAGGCAGTTCCTCAACCTTTGCCCCCAGTTTGGCAAGTTCTTCAGCCATACATTTTATCCGGTCGGTTTCTTTTTTTCTCGCCTGCGGGACATTCAAAAATTTTGTGGTTCCGGCGGCAAATGCCGCGGTTACCGCCATTGCAGGCAGGGCGTCGGGTGTTCTGTTCATATCAATTTCAATACCTTTAAGCCGGCTTGATTTTATATGAACGCCGGCTGGAGTAACTTCGATTTTCGCGCCCATCCGTTTAAGATAATCAATGACAGCCTTGTCGGGTTGACTGTCTGAAAAATCAAGGCCGGTAATTGTTATGTCCGCATCAAGAATTGCGGCGGCACAGAGAAAGAATGTTGCGCTTGAAAAATCTGCCGGTATCTGTCTGTCAAAGGCCTTGTACTGCTGGCCGCCTTTAATTTTGAATCGGCTCATTTGCTGATTTTCGTATTTAATATTCTGCCAGCCGAGCCAGTCGAGAGTCATTTTTGCGTAATCAGGTTCGTTGAGCAGCGGCACAATGATTTCAGTATCTTTTTGTGCCAGCGGTGTCGCAAGCAGAAGACTGCTTAAATACTGACTGGTAAAGCATTCGATAGTGGTTTTGCCGCCAATAAGCTGTCCTTCTATTTCGGCAGGGGCAGAACCGTTGTTTTTCAAACATCTTGCCTTTGCTCCAAGGTCATTCAGTGAATCGAGTAAAGGTTTCAGCGGCCTTGTCTGTATTTGCGCATCGCCGGTGAAGGTTATTTTCTGCCCTTTTGGAGCAAGTGCGGCTGAGCCGAGGGCCAATCGTAATGTTGTGCCGGAGTTGCCTACGTCGATGATTTTATCAGGAACTTTTAAGTTTCCCGAAGTGCCTATGATTTTCCAGCAGTTTTTATCTGTGCAGTCTATTTTAGCGCCGAGCAGACTGTAACAGTTGACGGCGCTTATCGCGTCGTCTGAAATCAGGGGATTTCTGACAAGACTTTGTCCCTTTGCGAGAGAGGCAATTGCTACCGCGCGTATGGTATGCGATTTGGACGCGGGAATAGCGATAGTGCCGCGAAGTCGAGATTTTTTTGCCAGCAGTTTCATTTTTTACGGGTGCCGGTAAATTTCCCAGCCAAGATAGTTGTCAAGGGCTTCTGCAATGGCGTCGGCTTTGGAGCTTATATTTGCAGCGACGTGATGTTCAAACCCTGCTTTGCAGATATATTGCAAAAGCGACTGGAGGTTTTTAACCTTCATAATACCGTAGCCGCCGAACGTATTGAGCTTGTCTGCGGTAAATTCGCCCTGACCTACATATCCGGTAATTCTTCCGGCGGTATCGTCTGTTGTCATTCGGCAAAAAGTCGTTTTGTTCGGAGCGATTTTGCCGACAATTGTGCCGTAAGTGTTCTGCTTGCCGACGGAGCCGGCTATGATTGCCTGATAATCCATCTTTGACGATTTGAAGAACGATTTTGGCAGGTTGCTGCAATGGAACAGCACACATTTATCCAGGTTGTTTGCATAGTTGTTGTTCCAATCGAGCAGCGCACTTGGTTTTTCGCTTGCAAGCTGAAGAATATACATTGCCAGAAGGCCGGTTATGTCAACCTCGCAGGCGCTCGGCAGCAGTCCCTGGCTCATCATACTCATAATCGTGCAGGGGACAACACCGAAAAATTCTTCCATGCTTGTCCAGCACTGAATAGCGGTACCCGCAAGATTAAAGTCTTTTACCCAGTTATCGACAACACAAGCGAATTTTGCCATTCTCAAAATCGCGTTATTCGGGATGCCGCCGGTGGAGATGTATTTCTTTATTGATGCCAATTTATCTTTTACGATTTTGTCGTTGTCTTTTAATCTTTCGGTTCTGCCGAAGACTTCTGACAAATCGAGCGTTTCGATTGAGATTCCCGCAAGCTCAAGAATTTTTTCGCTATAGCGGACCGTATTGAATGCTCCGGTTCTTGCGCCGATTGCACCGAATCTTACATTTTTAAGCCCCTTGACTATCCGGCAAACCGATGCGAAATCGTCCAGTTCTTTTTTGAACTGGGGCGAATTGACTTTGGTAGTATGTGTTTTTGTTAGGGTGAAAGGGACGCCGGATTGCCGCAGGTTGTTGCAGACGCTGATTTTTCCGCAGAACGAGTCTCGCCTGTTTGCAATCTTCATTTTCGCGGCATCGTCAGGCTCAGCCTGAATTAGAATCGGCACATTCAAGCCGCAGCTTTTAATGACCTCAGCGACTCCTTTTTCATCGCCGAAATTCGGAAGTGTTACGATGATACCATCAATTTTGTCCGCGTTTTTTGAAAAAAGCTCGGCGCATTTCTTCGCGTCAGCGTATGTTTCAACGCTGCCGAACTTTGTATCTTTTTCCGTCAGACAAACGGCGTCGCAGCCTGTATTTTTAAGAACGTTCAGTATGTCCTGCCGACCTTTTTTTGCGAGTATAGCGGGGAAAAAGCCCCTGTTGCCAACGATAATGCCATAAGTCATCTTCTTTGCCACAATAAAACTCCTTATAAAATTCAGGACAGCATATTATTCATTCAAGTTAGTATGGTCAAATTATTTTTGGCCGTAATAAGCGTCTTTGCCGTGCTTGCGGAAAAAATGCTTATCGAGCAAAACTTTGCCGATTGATTTTATTTTCGGATTTAACATCATAGTGCCAAAGGCAAGTTTAGCCGTATTTTCCAGAACCACAGCATTCTCCACAGCTTTTTCAGGACTCTGGCCCCACGTAAACGGCCCGTGACAGGCAACTAAACAAGCCGGCATTTCAAGCGGGTCTATATTTTTAAATCTCTTTACGATTATTCTGCCGGTATTTAATTCATAATCATTTTTTATTTGTGAATCGGTTAAGCAATTGGTAACCGGCACCGCTCCGTAAAAATAATCGGCGGCTGTTGTACCCAGCGGCGGAATTTCTCGACAAGCCTGCGCCCACATCGTTGCGTACATTGAGTGCGTATGGCAGATTCCGCCGATGTCGGAAAAACTGCGGTACAGTTCAAGATGTGTCGAAGTGTCGGAAGATGGTCTTAGCTTTCCTTCAATGACGTTTCCCTGCAAATCAAGCAGGACTATTTTATCAGGCGTCAATTTGCCATAAGATATACCGCTCGGCTTTATGGCAACAATGCCTTTTTTACGGTCGATGCCGCTGACATTGCCGAAGCTATAAATGACAAGGTTTTGTTTTTGAAGCTCTAAAT
>JBAVNP010000271.1:0-10191 GCA_049691175.1 Sedimentisphaerales bacterium | reverse complement strand
GTGAACAGGCAAGCGATGGCCTATTTGAAGCACTGACTATGTCGGCAGAAGACCGCAAAAAACGAGTTGCGAAAATGAGACAAATTATTCAGCAGAATAATGTCTTTCGCTGGGCAGGCAAAATTATATCAGAGTTGCTGAACTTTGAGTTTAAAGAATAAAGGTTCTTTGCGATGAGATATCTTTTTGCATACTGGAGCCATATAAAAAAACGAATCAGCAGCAGGCACATAGTGTTATTCCTTGATTATGATGGCACTTTAACTCCCATAGTCGGCAATCCCGATAAAGCAATCATCACGCCAAAAATCAAAGAGTTACTGAAAAGGTTGTCTAAAAGCCGAAGATGCGTACCGGCCATTATTACCGGAAGAAGCTTGAAAGATATCAGAAAAAAAATAGGATTGAAAAATATCATTTATGCCGGCAATCATGGCTTACAAATAGACGGCCCGAAGATTAAATTCAGAGCCTCCATCGGACCGGACTATAAGACTATCCTGCAAACAATAAAGAGGAAAATGAACAAGAAACTTTCTGAAATCAAAGGTGTTCTGCCGGAAGATAAAGGCCTTTCATTGAGTCTTCATTACCGATTAGTAAGCAGGAAACAAATCCCTTTTGTGAAGACTTCCTTTTATGAAGCTGCCGCTCCCTATTGTAAATCGGGCAAAATAAAAACTAAAACCGGTAAAAAAGTACTCGAAATAAGACCTGCCGTAAAATGGGACAAAGGCAAGGCTGTTATGTGGCTTTTAAAAAGTTTATCGGCAACCAGCGACAGCTCGTTCGTCCCCATTTACATAGGCGATGATTCGACGGACGAAGACGCTTTCAAGGCATTAAAAAACAAAGGATTGACCGTCATCGTAGGCAGAAACACAAAATCTTATGCCCAATATTATATTCGTAGCACACGGGAAACTCTTGACTTTATCAGATGGATTCTTAGAATTTGTGATAATTGTCAATCATAAGACCCAAAACGACAGTATGTTACGACGATTGATTTGAAAATTATGTATATCTGTATTTAGATGGAGTTCTTTAATGCCGGAATTGATAAAAGCTGAGCAGCCGTTTCGATTGTTCACCAGACTGCATCTGTCCGAACTAACAGGCTTGAAGGCCGCTAATATAGATGAACTCTTAGAACTGATAAAAACTGTTTCAGGCTCTTCTATATATCACCATACACATCGATTCCTTCAGCAGCATCAGTATCTTTCCCCCGAACCTCCAAATGATTTTGCTTACTGGGTTTCTAACGTATTGGGCGAGCCTGAACTGGGAGAGAGGCTTGCAAGTATCGATACCATTCAATTTTCGACTATAAGAAATTTGCGTGAAAAGATTACTGATGTTGTTGAAAAATACTTGCGGCATAATCCGGCAATTCAAACCAAATATGTTTCTAAAGGGGCCGAGTTCTATTTTATAAAATCAATAAGTTTTATTTTCCCAACAAACTACTATGCCCATGACTTAAAAGAATTAGCAGAAATTTTGAAGAAAATAACTCTCGACTCCATCTATTACCATGTCTTCGAGGCTCGATTGAGACTTGAAAAAGGAAACAATGACTTTTCATTCTGGATAGAAAAATATTTTGGTGATAAAAAGCTGGCTGCCAAAATTTCGCGGCTCGACCCTTATTCATATACGATGGAAGACTTAAGAAAAACACTCGTCAAAATTATAGAGAAAAATATAAAATGAACAGATTAGAAGATTATATCCCCATTGTTGGACAGTATGTTATAGACGATTTGAAAATTGTTGCCGAACAACTAAAGGGCAAAGTTATACAAAACATAAATTCCACCGCGGTCGGCGGCGGTGTCGCGGAGATATTGAGCAGAATGGTGCCGCTCCTGGTAGAACTGGGTGTCGATGCCAGATGGGACGTTATAAAAGGCGGAAATGAATTCTTCTCGGTAACGAAAAAATTTCACAATGCCCTGCACGGCAAACAGGAAGAAATTACAAATCACGATTTTGACATCTTTCTTGATTATGGCCGACAGCATATTGAACAACTTGACATATATGGCGATATTGTTTTTGTCCATGACCCTCAGCCGATAACTTTAATAAATAAAAAATCCTCCAATAAATGGATTTGGCGATGTCATATAGACGTATCCAATCCGGACCAGACCGTTTGGAAGTTTTTGAAGGATTTTATTAACAAATACGATGCCGCAGTATTTTCTGCACCGAGTTTTTCGCAGATTTTACCAATCAGACAATTCCTGATTCCCCCTTCGATAGACCCCTTAAGCGACAAAAACAAAGAATTACCTCAGGAAACAATAGATGCCGTTTTGCATAAATATGGCATTGTTCAGGATAAGCCAATAATCACCCAAATATCACGTTTCGACCGACTTAAGGATCCTTTGGGAGTTATCGATGCTTATCAACTGGTAAAAAAATATATCGATTGTCAACTCATTTTGGCCGGCGGAACGGCTGTCGATGACCCGGAAAGTATTCAGGTTCTTGAGGAGGTTAAGGAAAAAGCACAGAATGACTCTGATATACATATTTTATTGATGTCGCAGAATGACCTGGAAGTTAATGCTTTACAAAGAGCATCGACGGTTATTATCCAGAAATCGCTCAAAGAGGGATTCGGATTAACAGTTGCCGAAGCGCTTTGGAAAGCCAAGCCCGTCGTCGCTTCAGCAGTCGGCGGCATACCGTTGCAAATCGCTCATAAACATTCGGGATTATTGTGCTACTCAATTGAAGGAGCGGCTTTTGCTATAAAGCAGCTGCTAAATGCACCTGAATACGCAAAAAAGCTGGGAGAAAATGGCCGGGAGCATATACGAAACAACTTCCTGTTAACTCGACATCTCCGCGACTATATGCTTCTGTTTCTCGCTTTATATAATACTGAAAACATTATCTTCTTCGAATAAACTACTTTAGGGATTTATTCAAATGTTACCGGATAAGGTCAAAGTTCTTACTATTCCGTTGTTTCCATATTTAAAGCCCGGCCGGAAAAAACTTCAGCCGACAAAAAGAATCCGGCCTGTAGATTCCTTAAATCTTAAAAAAATGATTAAGGAAATTGATAAAAGCGCAATTACAACCCTGGATATTGACGGAAAACCCTGGTCGGTTGTTTCCGTTTACAGCTCATATAGCCCTGATATTCACGTTATGCTTGTTGAAACAAGTTCAAATCGTTACTTGGCCGGTCCTGAAAGAGTTCCGGACAGCGAAGGCAATAGCCTTATGGCCGTTTGGGCCGCTATTCTTGAGTTTATTGCCGCCAGAAAAACCAACGTTTCGATTCACGCCGGTTATAATTGGTCTCCCAGGTCTTGGGGGCAGGAAGAGGAAAAAACAGGATTTCAAAGCCTGCCTACTAAATGGCACCCCCATATTTGGGGCTGGCCATCGTTGAATACCAACAAATCTACAAAACAAAAATATGTCAAATCAGTAAAATCAAAGCTGCTTATGACGTATGAGAAAAGACTGTTAGGAGATAATGATTATTCAGAGCCGTTTGGAAAGCTTATTTACAAAAAAATCCTGAAAACTTTCAAAAAAGATTCTTTGCTGTTTAAACTCTTCCCATACAAAAACTGGCTTATTGACGGCCGTGGGATATATGCAGCCTCAAATTTCCCCCTTTTAAACATTTTAAAACATCCGAAGTTTTTCAGCCGCGTTTTGAAACCTCTTGCTGTGCTGCTTGAACAATTAACAGGCGATTTAACCGAAATATTAACTGATATTAAATGTAAAGAAATTGATAAAACTTTAATCGAAACTGAAAAAGGCATCCCGAAAAACTGGAAAATGCTAAGAGACAGGCCGATTATGCAATCAGCAGATTATATAAGGAGGCAATTTAAAAAAAGGGGATACCCGGAATCTTTTTTGGATGCGGTTCTCGGTCCTGTAAAAAACAGATGTGATGAAAAAGGCAATCCTTGTAACTGGTGGAGAAAAGGCTTTGGCTATGCACTCGTATTAAGAGATTATGTACCTGGTAAATGCGGGGAAATCAGGATAATGCCGGCAGTTTACGTCGGTCCCGGCGGAGTCGTGGAAGCTCAGGGCATAATTCTAAAAAGGCCGGAAAACAGGCAGCTTTCCGACAAGGAAATAAGAAGTAAAAGCAAACTGCTCTGGCAATTGGCCCAAAATTGTTTCACTTTTCAAGCAAAATAAAGAATTTTAATTAAAAAAGTGGTTACAGGATGAAAAGTGAGCAAAAATTTTCACATAAATTTTCACAGTGAGAGTAATTTTAGACTAAATTTTGAGGTAGAAAAATAGTCATAAGTCCTTACAGGATAAAAAAATGCGAGCGGAGGGAGTCGAACCCACAAGCCCTTTCGGACACAAGGTCCTAAACCTTGCGCGTCTGCCAGTTCCGCCACGCTCGCATAACTAAATTTCGTATATCGTTTATCGGTTGCGCGGCTCGTAACGGTTACGTTAAACGTCTTACGTTAGACGAAACGAGCCTCGCAACCGCAATCGTTTGACGTTATTTCTCTTTTTCCTGCGATATCTGTTCAATCTTCTTTTCAGCCTTTTGCAGAATCGCCCTACAGTGCTTTATGAGTTCCATTCCCTGTTCGTACTGAGTCAGGCTCTGTTCGAGAGAAATCTGCCCATCCTCAATTTTGCCTACAATGTCGGTCAATTTCTTTATCGCCTGCTCGAATGACAATTTGCTTATATCGTTATTTTCTTTTTTTTCAGCCATAATTATAACCTTTATTTAACAAATCCAAGTTTTTCCGGAAGCCACATTGTTATTGCCGGCACATAAGTACAAATCAAAAGCGTAATTATCATAGCAATAAAAAACGGCAGTACATGACGAACCACTTTAGTTACTGTAGTATTCGCTATGCTGCAGCCGAGGAACAGAGCCGTCCCGACCGGCGGCGTGCACAGACCTATATTCAAATTCATAATAAGAATGATTCCAAAATGCAGCGGGTGCATACCAAGTTTCGCAATTACAGGCAGGAAAATAGGAGTAAAAATCAGGATTGCAGGCGTCATATCCATAAAACATCCCACAACCAGCATCAGAACGTTAATTATCAGCAAAATGATAAATTTGTTGTCCGTAAGACTTATCAGGCTTGCGCTTATATTCTGAGGAACATTTTCTGCCGCCAGCACCCATGACATTGCCATACTTGTCCCTATGAGCAGAAAAACAACCGATGTGGTAACGCCGCACTGAAGAAAAATTGCCGGCAGGTCCTTGATTTTAACTTCTCGATATATAAAAACAGCGAGAATTAATGTGTAGAGAACGCCGATTGCCGACGCTTCTGTCGGAGTGAACCATCCCATAAGGATGCCGCCTACCACAATGAACACAAGCATCATCGGCGGAATTGCTCGCAGAAATCGCACTATGCCTTCCTTGAATGCGAAGGTTTCTCCTTTGCCGTAGTTTTTCCTGATAGATATGACTCCGCTGACAATCATCAGTGATATTCCTGTCAGGATGCCCGGCACATATCCCGCCATAAACAAAGCAGCGATTGAAACAATTCCGCCGGTAGCCAGTGAATATACAATCATAGAATTGCTGGGCGGTATCAGCAGGCCTGTTGTTGCCGCGGTTACTGTTACTGCGGTATTGAATTCTCGATTGTAGCCCATTTTATTCATCAGCGGAATCATAAAACCGCCTACCGCCGACACCGCTGCCGTCGCCGAGCCTGATATCGCCCCAAAAAGCATACAGGTCAGTATGTTTACAAAGGCAAGTCCCCCGCGGAATCTGCCCACTACCACATTAGCAAAGTCGATGAGCCTTCGGGCGATACCGCCGTGTCCCATCAGCAGGCCGGACAGTATAAAAAATGGTATCGCCAGCAGTGTAAAACTGTCAATTCCGGTTGCTATCTTATGCGCCGTAGCCACAAACGCAGGCAAATCTCCCATAGCCAAAAATGCCAGAACCGTTGAGATGCCCATACAAAACGCTATCGGCACATTTAAGGCAACCAGTATGGTAAAACTCAAAACCAGAATTAATATTGGCAAACTCACTAAGTATCCTTTCTAATTTTTTAATGTCAGTATGCACCAATCTGTTTGTCCGGCGGCGTAATCTTCTGCTGTAAAGTAAAACTGGGTTTGAATAACTCAACCACCCTTTCAACCAGCCCGATAACAGAATAAAGCACAAGAAAAAAACCGCTGATTGGCAGTGCGAGATACACATATCCGACTTTAACCTTTAGAGCCGGCGATATTTGTCCCAGCTTCAAGGTGCTGATGACAATATCCATTCCGCCGATGATCATTACACACAGCGAAAAAAGCACTATGCAGAGAAAAACGAAAATCTCTGTGCAAAGTCTTATTTTTACAGGAAATTTACCTACAAGGTAGTCGATGCCCAAATGTGCGCCGCGATTTAGTGCAACTGCAGAGCCCAGAAGCGCAACCCAGATTATCATAAAAACGGCCAGTTCTTCTGTTCCTGTGCTGGGGTTTTTCAGAACAAAACGGGTGAATACCTGCCAGCACACATCTATAACCAGCACCGCCACAGCTACTATAATCAATACTTCCAGCGAACGGTCCAATATATTTTTTATTGTCTTCAGCACTGCTATTGTACCTCCTGTATTCGTTTGATTAATTCGCCGATATCGGTCCCTTCGAATTCATCCCATACGCTCTTAACAGCCGCTCGAAATGGTTCTTTGTCCGGATGTACAACCTTAACCCCTGCATCCTGCACTGATTTTAAATCATTCAGCTCAGCCTCGGTCCAGATTTTGCGCTGGTATTCGACCGATTCATCCACCGCTTCCTGCAATATCCGCTGAAATTCGGGCGAAAGATTGTTCCAGACCTTTGTGCTGATTATCAGGATATCCGGCAGCATTGTATGTTCGTCCAGCGTGTAATATTTGCATATCTCATAATGCCGGCTTGTATAAAACGACGGCGGATTATTTTCCGCCCCGTCCACAACTCCCTGGTCGAGTGCCGTATAAAGTTCGCCAAAAGGAATCGGTGTCGGAGAGCCGCCCATCGCTTGTATCATCTTTATCGACATAATACTGTTTTGTACGCGGATTTTTAATCCTTTCAGGTCTGCAGGAGATTTAATTTCCTTTTTGGCGTATAAACTTCTCGCCCCGGCGTCATAATAACACAAGCCCCGCAATCCTTTGGATTCGCCTGCCAAAAGCAGTTCCTTGCCTATAGGACCTTTCATTACCTCCCAGAAATGCTCGCTGTCTCTAAATAAATATGGAATGCCGAAAATTTTCATTTGCGGCACAAATCCTTCCATCGGCGCAGAAGATATTTTGGTCATCGCCATATAGCCTAACTGCAGCGCCTCTATTGACTCCTTTTCAGTGCCGAGCTGTTCACTGGGGTAAATTTCAACCTTCATACGTCCGCCCGATTTTTCCTTCACCCGCTCGGCCATATAAACCATCGCCTTATGTACCGGATGAGCAATATCGAGGACGTGGCCTAATTTTAATGTTACCTCTGCCTTGTTTTCCTGTTTCCTGCAGCCGGAAAAAACCGCCAGAGCCAGGCATATAGAGAAACCAAACAATACAACTGTGCTCTTCATATATTGCCTTTATATTCCTTTTCTTGAATTCTCAATCTTCATCTATTTTGACAAGCTTGCCGTTAATCTTCACATTTTCCATAATCAGATTTTTGACGTTATCGGTTATATCGGGACTTTTGACATTATCGAATGTGCAATTTTTCAGATGGACATTAGTTATCGGTGAGCGCTCATAACCTTTGAGAAACAGCACGTATTTGCTTTTTTTGCTGGTAACGTTTTCCACATTGATATTTCGAACCCTAGGTGTGAATTTACCTTTATCGCCTTCTCCGTAGAAGAAATAAATATGCAATATCGACTCTTTTACCTGTCCGACGGTGACATTTCTCATATAGACATTCTCTATAAAACCGCCGCGGACGGAGTTGGTTTTAAGTCTTAACGCCCGGTCCAGATTCGGGTCGTCCATTGTGCAATTTTCAGTAAAGATATTTCTAACACCTCCACTCATTTCACTACCGATAGCCACACCGGCATGTCCGGCTTTCATCTGGCAGTTGCGAACAATGATATTTTCACTCGGTACCTTTACCCGTCTGCCATCGTTGTTCCTGCCTGACTTTATTGCGATACAGTCGTCTCCTGTATTGAAATAGCAGCCCTCGATAAGAACGTCTTTGCACGATTCAGGGTCACAGCCGTCATTGTTGGGGCCGCTGCCGTCAACCTTTACATTCCTGACGATTATGTTCCGCGAAAGCACAGGATGAATATGCCAGAATGGGCCATTCCTGATTGTGATTCCTTCTATGAGAATATTTTTGCATTTGTAAGGTTCAATCATATTTGGTCTTAATGTTTTGCCGCCGAATTGTCTTTCTTTAACCGGCACGCCATCCTCTCCCTGTTTAAGCAGCAGGTCGCGGTCCTGGCGGTCTTTTTTCCACTTCCACCAGTTCTCGCCCTGACCGTCGAGCGTTCCTTTGCCGGTTATGGCGATATTTTTCTCTTTGCAGGCATAAATCAGCGGCGAATAATTCATACATTCGATACCTTCCCAGCGGGTATATACTGCAGGAAGATACGCGTTAGGGTCAGTGGAAAATTTAACAACAGCGCTTTCTGAAACGTAAAGATTAACATTGCTTTTCAGATAAATCGCACCTGTCAGGAACGTCCCGGCCGGCACTACAACTCTTCCTCCGCCGGCTTTATTGGCGGCCGATATTGCTTTGTTAATGGCTTCGGTACAATTTGTCTTTCCATCTCCGACCGCGCCGTAATCAGTGATATTGAAATCTCGATTCGGAAACGTTGGTGCCTTAATTCTGCTCAAAATCTTATCGGCTTGTTCCCAACCGGCGTTTGCCTGACTAACCGGCCCAATCAGCAGAATAATGCAAATCAATACCGGTAAAATCAATGAGTTCACTGCGATAGCGGTACGTTTTTTCACTTTGCTATTCCTTTCCTTAAAGTTGACAGTAAATCGCGGCTATTCTACTTTTTTACAACCTTACTTTCAATTGAATTTTCGTTCGCAAGTTCGGTAATCATTATATCGCCTATACTTACGTCTGCCGCACTTGTTATGACCTTTCCTGTAATTGCGTTTTTCGCGATGCTGTAGCCGCGATTCAGCACGCTTTTCGGATTGCACGCGATAAGTTTTGCCGCCAGCGTCTCAATTTGGAGCTTGACGGCAGACAGAAGTCTGCCGGCTTTTTGCGGCAGATTGTTTTCGAGTTCATCGAGAAATTGTTCCCTGTTTCGAACAATCAGCGCGGGACTGCGGAATACCGCCGCCGCGAGAATTGTTTTTAATCTTTGAGCGGACAATTTGAGTATGGACTCCGTATCCTGTCCAATCCTTTTGCCGGCGGAATCTATTTGCTGCAATACCTCTTTAATATCCGGCACCGCTATCATACCCGCCTTTGTCGGCGTTGAGGCTCGTGCATCGGCTACAAAATCGGCAATCGTCCTGTCAACCTCGTGCCCTACCGCGCTTATGACCGGAATCTCCGATGCGAAAATCGCCCTGGCGACAATCTCCTCGTTAAACGCCCATAAATCTTCCATCGACCCCCCGCCGCGACCGACAATCATAACGTCAAGTTTTAATTCGGCGTTTCTCCTGTTTATATCTTTTATCGCCGCCGCGATTTTTTCTGCCGCACCTTCCCCCTGCACAGGAACATCGTAAAACAGCAAGTTAGCCACAGGCCACCGATTATAAATGCTGTCAACAATATCGTGCAGTGCCGCTCCGGACTTGCTCGTAAGTATGCCTATTCGCAGCGGATACTTCGGCAGCGGTTTCTTGTGTTCATCTCTGAAAAGTCCCTCGGCTTCGAGCCTTTTTTTCATTTGTTCGAAGGCAAGCTGCAGTGCACCCATACCCGCCGGCATCATTGAGTCGATATAAAACTGGTATTTCCCCGCAGGCACGTAAACATCTATATGCCCTTTGCCGATAACTGCCAGTCCGTTTTCAGGCTTGAATTTTAGCTTAGTGAAATCGCTGCCCCACATAACGCACGGCAGAACGGCGTTTTCATCTTTAAGGTCGAAATAGCAATGCCCGCTCGAATGCCTCTTAAAGCCGCTGATTTCGCCGGCGATTGTAACCC
>JBAVNP010000270.1:0-30116 GCA_049691175.1 Sedimentisphaerales bacterium | reverse complement strand
CCGTAAGCCTAACGGGTTTTGCATCTACTTTTTCGAGCTGGTTTTCTTCAGCCTCTGTTAATCCGCCTTCGGGGCCGATAAAGGCAATCACATCCGCACCGAAATCGAAATTTATAATCGAGCCGGCGTTTTCCTGGAGCGAGCCGAAAATAATTTTTGCTTTGGGGAAATCTGTCCGCAAATTTTCGAGGGCTTTTTCAAAACTTAACGGCTTGTCTATTACAGGAAGGAAGATTCTGCCGCATTGTTTTGCCGATTCAACAGCAATAGCTTCAAATCGTCGAGCGGACATTTCACTATCGGCCTGTTTTACGGTGCGCTCGAAAATAACCGGCATAATCCTGTCGATTCCAAGCTCGGTGCATTTTGCGACAATCAGCTCGAATTTGTGGGCCTTTGCGATACCGGCGGCAATAATAATCTTCCGCCTGTTTTCAGAGTCAAATATTTTTTTGTCCTGCACTTTCAACAGTGCGCAGTCTTTTGCGATTTTTTCTATAATCGCCTGCGCGACAGTTCCTTTGCCGTCGAATAATTCTACTATATCACCTTGTTTTAGTCTTAAAACCTTAGCAACGTGCCGGAACTGGGCATCAGAAATGGTAACGGCGCCGTTTTGATTGATAGTATCGCAGAAAAATCTTGCAGTTCTCATAGTTTAAGCGACAGAGCCGCCAATTTTACCGTTTAAGTGCCGGGCAATTAAACGGTAGTCTTCTGCGCCGTGGCAGGAGGGCTCATATTCGAAAATTGTTTTGCCGTAGCTGGGGGCTTCGGCGAGTTTGATATTTCTTCGCACAAAGGTCGGTATGATTTGTGCATTGCTCCAGGGACAATCGGAATCACGGGCGCTATCGAGAAACTTGTTGATATCGCTCTTGATTTCTTCCGACAGAGACGTTCTGCTGTCAAACATACATAACAATACGCCGCTTACCTTAAGAGAGGGATTAATTCTCCTGCTGACGAGCGTAATTGTCTGGAGCAGTTTTCCTAGACCCTGCAGGGCGAGAAAGTGCGGCTGAAGCGGGATAATGACTTCCTGAGCCGCCGCAAGGGCGTTTAGAGTTAAAAGGCCGAGCGAAGGAGGACAATCTATCAGCAAATAATCGAAATTCTGCTTTGTCTTCGCTATGGCTTCGCGGAAGATTATTTCCCTGCCGACGACGCTGACCAGCTCGCTTTCGGCGCCGACGAGATGGATATTTGCGCCGAGGA
The DNA here is from genome assembly GCA_049691175.1 of Sedimentisphaerales bacterium. Lineage (GTDB taxonomy): Bacteria > Planctomycetota > Phycisphaerae > Sedimentisphaerales > UBA12454 > JAPLMW01. The sequence goes on along the minus strand of JBAVNP010000270.1, from coordinate 28,898 downwards.
GAAAAAGATTCGGCCTTGCTTCGATAAGTGCATCGTCAAACTGAGATGCACCTGTGAGGACTTTATATGTTCCGGCTTCGACTTTGTCGGGTTCGATTCCGAGATGTATGGTAAGATGGGCCTGCGGGTCAAAATCGGCGGCGACGACTTTTGCGCCGTCCTGCGCCAGAGCGGCGGCGATATTGACAACCGAAGTCGTCTTGCCCACGCCCCCTTTCTGGTTGAGCATTACTATTTTACGCATCCCTGCCCGTTTCCGTTTTTAGGGTTCTGTAAATTGCATCGAGCACACCATTAACGAAACCCGGCGACGATTCGCCGCTGTATTTTTTGGCCAGCTCGATAGCCTCGTTTATAGCCACTTTCGCCGGTATATCGTCGCAATATTTCAACTGATACGTTCCAAGCCGCAGGATACTCCTGTCAACCTGGCTTAGCCTTGAAAGCTCCCATTTGGCAGCAGCGGCGGTAATCAGTCCGTCGCATTCTGTCATCGTCTTCCACAGGCCCTGCGTCCATTTTTCGGCGAGCTTCCGTACTGTATCGTCATCGGAGTTTTCCGCGAAAAATCTGCCGAGTATCTGGAGGGCATCTGCGCCCTGCACATCGAGCTGACAGGCGGCCTGCATCACAAGTTCTCTTGCCCTGCTTCTTTTATCCATCAGACTAATTTGTAAAAAAGCCGTCGATGCCGAATCATATCTGATTCAGGACATCGACCATTTCCATCGCATTTGCGGCGGCAGCGGCGCCTGCGTTGCCCGCCTTTGTGCCGGCTCTTTCGATGGCCTGCTCTATTGTCTCGCAGGTCAGAACGCCGAAGATTGTCGGCACGCCGGTGTCGTAGTTAATCTGGCTGATGCCCCTGCTGACCTGCTGGCAGACATAATCGTAATGGCCGGTCTGGCCGCGAATGATGGTGCCGATGCAGATTATGGCATCGAACTTTCCGGCGGCAGCGAGCTTTTTGGCCGCGACGGTTATCTCAATCGAACCGGGGACCCATACAACTGTAATCTGTTCTTCGGCTGCGCCGTGTCTTTGCAAAGCGTCAATCGCGCCGTCGAGAAGCTTTGAAGTGATAAAGTCGTTAAATCTGCTCACGACTATCGCAAACTTCGCCTTGCCGGCACTCAATTTACCTTTTACCTGCTTAATCATAATTCTTTTACTCCTTATATTTTGTATTCAACATTATAAGACCAAAGGCGGCCTTTTTCCAGAAAAAGGCCGAAGACTCAAGGTTTTCCGGATTACGCCATAAAGGCGCTCTTTCCATAACCATTTCTATTTTAAGGGGTTAAAAGCGATATTTCCACACAATTTATGTTTTTTTATGATTTTTTCTCGCACCCTGTTTTCGTGCAAAACCACCTGCTTTTTTATACCGAATTTTAGAACTGGGGCATTGCCCTATTTAACGGAGAAACTATGAATTTTAATTTTGATGATGGACCTGAGTCGATTGAGCATAACGCGGAATTCAATCCGTGGGACCGTGCGGAACAAAATGCGGTCAAGGCATTTGAACTTTACGACAACGGCCGACTGAATGAAGCGCTTATCGCAATAAATGAGGCGCTGAATATCAATCCTTCCAATGACAGGTGGCACTTCAACAAGGCCCTTACCCTCGATGCGATGGACAGATTCGACGAGGCAATCGAAGAGTTCCGGCTGGCACTGGAACTGAATCCCAACGATATAGAGATTCTTAACAGCCTTGCCGTTGATTACACTCGCACGGGGCAGTACGACCTGTCTCTGAGCATATTCGAACAGATAGAAAAAATAAATTCCGACTTCGAGCCGTGCTACTGCAACCGGATAATCACCTATACCGAGATGGGCAACCACGAGACGGCTGAGCAAATGTTTTATTTGGCACAGCAGATAAACGAACGCTGCCCGCTGTGCTTTTACAATATAGGCAATTCGTTTTTCATTCGCGGCAATTATAAAAAAGCGGTGTGGTGCTGGGAGAGAACGGCGATACTGGAACCGAACCATCCGCAGATAAATTACCGCATCGCCCAGAGCTACTGGAATCTCGGCGATAATAAGATGGCGTGGCAATATTTCATTGAGGAGCTGAGGAATAACCCCGGCGACAAGGACGTCATTTTCGATTTCGGTTTGTTTCATCTCCACAGCGGCAATATCGCCTGTGCTGAGGAGAAGTTCAACCGGATACTGGAGACGGAGCCTGATAATGGCGGTGCGGTGTTCTATCTGGGCGAAATAGAACTGAACCGCGGCAATCTGAAGGCTGCCGAAAAACATTATCGCAAAGCTATGCATTTCAACCACGACCTGGCGGGACCCAGATTCAGACTCGGCCAACTGGCTTTGCGGCAGGGCCGAAAGGAAGAAGCGTTCGGTTTTCTCGCATCCGAACTCGAACTTGACATCCAGCAAAGCAGAATTCTGCTTTCAATCGGCCTGATGATGGCGGAACTCGGCCGGCTTGACCATGCTATACACTGTTTTTTAAGGGTCTCGGAAATTGAGCCGTCAAACGGCGTCAACTATCTGTACCTGGCAAAGTCGCTGGCGATTCGCGGCGAATATGACGAATCGGAGCAGTTTCTGGATTATGCAATCGAACTTGAGCCGAAAAATCCGGCACTTGCCGTCGAGGCCGCAAGGACATATCTCTCAATGGGAAACTTGCAAAAAGCACATTTGGTTTTATCTATAGCCCGGCAGGAAAATAAAAATTTCTCCTGCGGTATACTGGGATTTTCAATCGGGTCTAAAATATTCCTGTCGAGAGCGAAAGAGAAAATCCGATATTTGCTGAAACGGTTTTTCCGCTGATAAGCTATTCTGTTTTATGTTTTGCGGCTTTTGACTTTTTATCCCTTCTATTTCCAAAACACGCAAAGGAAATTACAACCAATCCCGCCCCTGCCGAAAAGAGTATAATTCGATTCTCGTCTGTGGTGCATCTTTGAAGCCATTTCGGCACCTGGCTGTCATCTGAATTTTCCTGCGACTGCTGTTCGAGAACGGCTTTTGTGCGCGAAAGCGTATCGGCGGTTATCTTCACAACCGGCTGATTAGGCTCACAAGGCTCAACTCCCAGTGTTACAGACGCAATTTTCCTGAGAATATTGGCATCGGAGTTAATTTGTGCCGTTAGTATCTGATGGTCTTTTATAATATCCTCAATCTTTTGATTATTTTGCTGCGTCTGTTTTACCGCCGCGTTCAGCTGATAAAGCTTTTCCCATTCCGGACCGAGAACCGCCATCGCGACAGCACAAATGCCTATCGCGGAAAAACCCATAAAGAAAAATAGTCTGAAAATATTTTCCAGCTTCTGCATTTATCAGCTCTATATATTCAGTTCTTTTAAGCAATGCCTGACGAATTTTAACTTCTTTGCGGGAAAATTAAAAGAAAATAAAAAGGTTGCTTTGTGGATGAGCAAATGGTTTTTGCCCTTAAAGCAACCTTTCAAGTTTCTCCGTTTATGCAACTATCCTAATGCCCGAGGAAAAACCTGTCAACAGCTAATTATCCTTCTGCTGCGATTTTGTATTACTTTCCTGTTTGCTGTTTTTTTCACTCAGGATGCCTGTCTTTTTATATTTCTGCTTTGCTTTTTCCTTCAGAGAATTAACAAGGTCCTTTACGGCCTTTTCCTTAGCCTGATTTTCGAGGTTTGTCTTTATTATCTGCTGAACTTTTTCAAAATCCTTTACTTTCGAAGCCCTTTTCCCCTCGTGCCTTGCAATTTCGTAATTTCCATCCTTATTTTTAATCGGCCCAATTAATTGACCTTCCGTCGCATTAAGCAGGGCCGCCAGAAATTCGTCTCCGAACCGGCTCTTTATAGTATTTTCCTGAAATTTATTCGCATTTCCGCCTTTTTGGGCATCTGACGCCGTTGATAATTCCCTTGCGAGCTGATTAATATCGTTTCCTTCATTGATTTTTTTCAGCACAGCTTCGGCTTCCGGCAGACTGCTGACGGTAATATGAGAAAAGCTCAGAAATGTCGGCTCCCTGAGGGTCGGGTCAGTTTCCTTGTTTTGCTCGTAGTATTTGCGAACATCCTCGTCGGTTACCCTCACGTCATTTCTGACTTTTGCCAGCAACTCTGAGGCAACAGTCTTTTTATGGCTGATATCGGAGATAAATTTGACCTTTTCGTCCTTGTCAATATTTCGCTTTACGGCTTCCTCATAAAGAATCTGAGTGTCCAGCCAGAAATTGGCTATATCTTCCACAACCGCATAATTAAGGCTGGGAGCCAGATACCCTATCTGCTTTAAGGTAAGCTCCTTTCCGTCAAAAATCATAACGGCCTGATTGGTATCCTGGGGCAGATTTGGCTCAGCTGCCTGCTCGGCATAAACATATTCACAGACAAATAACATCCCGATAACAATAAATAAAATCAATCCCGTTTTTCTCATAGTGTCCCCTTTTTAATCTGGATTATCTTCTGCGACAATGCTATTATTAAAATATAAAAATCCAAATTGTCAATAACTCATTAAAATAAGGATTTTAAAGAGAGCCGATGAATAAAATTCATCCCAATAGATTTTATCTCGAAGACTACAGGAAGAAACATCACAGATATTCGCGGGACGGTTTCTTCGGGAAACTGAAACGCATCCGCACATGGTCGTCCCTGATACGTTTTATACTGAGGACGACAGGTCTTGAGCGGCGAGGCCTTGCCAACGCGATGAATATCAGAGTCAACCAGACTGTTATTGAACTTGACAATCTGCCCGGCGGCTTTGAAGATTGCCGTGTTCTTTTCATTTCGGATTTCCATATTGAAATGATGGAGAACGTTGCGGATAAGATAATTGAGCTGATAAAAAATCTCGAATATGACTACTGTTTTCTCGGCGGCGATTACAGCACCTTCGACAAATTAGATATGGACAAGACTAAACAGGGAATGAAGAAAATTGCGGAACATCTCAAAATCAATCGGACTTATGGAGTAATCGGCAATCATGATTATTACGAAACGGCCGTCTTTCTTCAAAATCTCGGCGTAACAATGCTCATAAATGAAAATACAGCGATTGAACGCAGCGGCGCAGCGATTTATCTTGCAGGCGTCGATGACGGCTATATTTTTGATTCAGCCGATATAGGCCGGGCATCGGCGGGCATTCCGGCAGGAGCCTTTAAAATTCTCCTGTCGCACAGCCCGCAGATTTACAGGCAGGCCCAGAAGGCCGGCTTTAATTTTTTTATAGCCGGTCATACACACGGCGGCCAGATTTGTCTGCCGGGCGGGATACCATTATTCAAGTCCGCTAAGGGGCCGGGAAAAATCGCAAAAGGCCTGTGGAAATATAAAACTATGACCGGCTTTACGTCCACCGGCGTCGGCTGCTGCAATGCCGCGGCAAGGTTCTTTTGCCCGCCGGAAATAGCTGTTTTGACCCTCAAAAAGAAAAAATCGAAGCCGATATAACTGCCAAAAGAAGGTTTTCACAAGAGCCGCGGCCTGTTATAATAGCCGGTTATATTTTTCGAAAGGTAAACAATTGGTAGATATGACGCTTCTCGAAACGCACGGTCTGGTAAAAAAGTACTCCGGCAGAACGGTAGTCAACGAGGTTTCAATCACTGTAGAGCAGCGGACTATAGTCGGGCTTCTGGGCAGAAACGGAGCCGGCAAGACCACGACATTTCGAATGGTAATGGGCATGATTACTCCCAATACCGGCACAGTAGTCTTTGAGGGAATGGATATTACAAATCTGCCGATGTATAAACGGGCAAGGCTCGGTGTTGGTTACCTTTCGCAGGAGCCGAGCGTCTTTCAGCGATTGACCGTCCGTGATAACCTGCTTGCTATTCTTGAAACAATGTCGATTATACCTCACGAGCGAAATAAAAAGGCCGATGAGTTGATACAGAGATTCGCCCTGGACGAGGTGGCCGAAAGCCAGGCGAGGTTTTTATCCGGCGGCGAACGCAGGAAACTCGAAATCGCACGCGCTATGGTTACCAATCCTTCCCTGATTCTTTTAGATGAGCCATTCAGCGGCGTTGACCCGATTGCAGTCGAGGAGCTTCAGGCGGAAATCCGGAGACTTGTCGCTTCAGGAGTCAGCATCCTTATAACAGACCATAATGTTGAAAGAACGCTTGAAGTTTCCGACAAGGCCTATATTATCGACCACGGCAGGGTTATTGCCTCAGGCCATCCTGCAGAAATAGTCAAAAACGAACTTGTGAAGAAAAGCTATCTTGGTCACACTTTTGATGGCGACGAATTTGACGAAAAACCAACGGGAACCCATAATGCTTGACGTCGGCAAATGCTGTATAACCCGCTTTCCTGCGCCGGTGCTCGGACAGCAGGCAAAACCTGTGGAGAAGATTGATGACTCTATCCGCGCGCTTGCCGATAAAATGATAGATATAATGATTCAGCACAAAGGCGTCGGCCTTGCCGGGCCGCAGGCGGGAGTGGACCTGCGAATTTTTGTCGCTTCGCCTGACGGCACAAAAGAAAACGCTAAGGTTTACATCAATCCTGTAATTACTCCATCGGGCAAACTTGAATCTGTCGAAGAGGGCTGCCTGTCATTGCCGAGTATTTGGGGCAAAATCCGAAGATATACAAAATGTTCAATTAAAGCCAAAGGGCTTGACGGCAAAGAATTCAGCGAAGAGGCTGAAGGATTGCTCGCAAGGATTTTCCAGCATGAATGCGACCATCTTGACGGCACGCTTATCAAGGATAAATTTTCCACCGTCGCCAAAATCGGCGCCAGAAAGAAGCTCAAGCAGCTTCGTGAAAATTACGAGCAGCAAAACAAATGAGAATTGTTTATTGTGGTTGCGGCCGGTTCGGAATTGAATCTCTCAATGCCCTGAAGGCATCGAATCATCAGCTTTTGCATATCATTACTCACCCCGAAAAACAGGCAGGCAGAGGAAGAAAATTACGCGCTAATGATGTTGAACAATGGACACAGCAAAATGATGTGCAGTTTACCGCTATTGAGGACATAAACAGCCCCCAGGGTATTGAGCTTATAAAAAAACTTGCTCCTGATTTGCTTGTGGTCATTGCATTCGGCCAGAAAATTCCGGCTGAAATTATAAATATACCTCCTAAAGGAGCAATAAATGTCCACGGCTCACTGCTTCCCAAATATCGAGGGGCCGCACCGATTAACTGGGCGATTATCAACGGCGAAACCCAGACAGGTATAAGTATTATTACGCTTGCCGATAAAATGGACAGCGGCGAGATACTGGCTCAGGCAAAAATGAAAATTGCCGAAAATGACACAGCTGACGTCGTGCACGATGCCCTTGCGAAACTTGCCGCCCCGCTGCTGATTGCGACAATCGACCAAATCGCCGCCGGGGCAGCAACGTATACAAAACAGGATAATTCAAAGGCAACCAAAGCCCCAAAACTTAAAAAAGGCGATGGCATTATTGATTTCGCATTGTCCGCGCAGCAGATTCATAACAATGTCCGAGGTCTTTGGCCGTGGCCTGCCGCTCAAGCCTGTTTTGTTTCTGCGCAGACCGGCAAAAAATATCCTGTTGCAATCGCAAAAACTCAGGTCGCAAATCCTGCCGGTAAAAACGACAAACCCGGCATAATTGATGAGAATTTTAATATCCTTTGCGGCATCGGCAGCATAAAAATTTTAGAACTTAAACCTCACGGCGGAAAAACGATGGACTTCAAATCATTCCTCAACGGCAGAGGCTCAGGAAGCGGCGACTATTTTATATCATTCGGGGATGAATCCTGATGTCGTCTTCGCCGACGGACTATCGCTACGCAACTTGGCTCGTCTTAAAAAACTTTGAACCTGACAAACACGATACCGCCGAACTTATTGAAAAATACGGCAGCAAAACACAAAACCGCGCCGCTGTTGTCGAAATCGCCTTTGGTGTCATAAGAAATTTGACGTTTATTGACGCCTTAATCCGGCAAATCTCCACTCAATCCGTAAATAAAATTTCAGAAAAAATTCTCAATTGCCTGAGAATCGCCGTTTATGAACTTATTTTTTCCGGTCAGCCTGATTATGCCGTTGTCAGCGAAGTGGTTAATCTGGCAAACAAAATCGGCTCAAAAAAATCGGCGGGTTTTGTCAATGCCGTTCTGCGAAAAATTTGTGCCTCGATAAAAAATAGAACAGCCGATTTAAAAAATGCCGACCCGCGAAAAATTCTGCCGCTTACGCCAAAGCTGGGCTGTGAATTTGATATTGATATCCTGCCCGACCCGGCCCGACAGCCTGCCGAATATTTCAGCAATGCCTTTTCGCTGCCGCCCTGGCTCATCGAACAATGGATTATTCAGTTCGGCAATAAAAAAACTGCCGATATCTGTTTCGCATCAAATCGCAGACCCGGAATTTATGCCAGAGCGAATAAACTCAAATTAACTTCTAAGGAGCTTTTTGAAATCCTTAAAGATCAGGACATAGATTGCGACTACATCGAAAAATATAAACCTGTGGTGAGCCTGTCGAATCCAATGGTCAGATTAAAAAAAATCGGCAATATTTCGGAATTAAAAGCCTTCAAAGAAGGTCTTTTTACTATTCAGGATATAACTTCATCTTCGGTTGTGCCTTTACTAAATCCACAGAGCGGCTGGAAAATTTTTGACATTTGCGCAGCACCCGGCACAAAGACAACACAGATTGCGGAACTTATCAGCGACAAAGGGCTTGTAATCGCAACCGACAAAAACAACTTAAGGCTGAAAAAAATCGATGAAAACATCCGCAGGCTTGGTATAACATCAATCAGGATAATGGATTATGAAACTTTTCTAAAAGATTCATCCTGTCAATCTTGTGCTGATGCTGTTTTACTTGATGCCCCCTGCTCGAACAGCGGTGTGCTTGCCAGACGGCCCGAGGTGAGATTCAGAATAACCCCTAAAAAAATCTGTGAACTTGCGCAAATTCAAACACAGCTTTTAAATCTTGCGGCATCCTTAGTTAAACCCGGCGGCAGAATATGTTACAGCACCTGCAGTATCTTAAGTCAGGAAAACAATGAGGTTGTAACCAATTTTCTAACAAAGCATCATAAATTTTCATTAGAAAATGAAAATTTAATTCTCCCTTCAGCCTGCGCCGAGCGCAGTCGAGGGGTCGAAGCCGCCGAAATTTGTGATTTCGATGGCGGTTATGCTGCGATTATCGTAAAAAAATAATTTTAATTCTTAAATTTTCAATTTTAAACTTGTCCCCGCGAAGGCGGAGATTCTTTTAATCCACATCTTTTCCACAAAAATATTTTCCGGCGGTGTAAAACCTGTTCAAAACAAATTTTTTTCTTTTGCAACATTTTGTAAATCAAAATTTTTTAGCCTGTGGAAAAGAATTTTTCCAAAAAGTTATTGATTTAGCTTCAACATATCAATACATTCTACTTGTTCTCGTTTCTCGAAGAAGAAGTTAATACTGCATTGGAAAAAAGTAACCCCATGGCAGCGCAGACGATAATCACGGATGAAATCAGCGCAATTAATCAGATGCTTGCGGACAGGATAGGTCAGCAGAAGTTTCGCATCTGGTTTAAGAATTCCACGAGGTTTACTCTTTCCGATGATTATCTGAAAGTCGGCGTGCCGAACCCGTTCGTTGGCAGCTGGATTGAGAATCATTTTCTGACCGAGATAACGGCAGCGGTTACAGCGGTTACCGGCTCTGCGAAGAAAGTAACATTTAATATAGAGCCGGAACTCAGCGGCAATCAGCGCCGCAGTCAGCTTGACTGCCAGGCTCAGCTCGTTCAAAAGGCTCAGAACAAGACTGTTCGCAGCAGGACTGTTGAGCCGCCGGCCAGACCGGTAAAAATGACGCTTGATACTTTTGTGGTAGGCCCATCGAATCAATTAGCCTACAACGCCGCGATGAGTATGATATCTGAAGAGGTAAGTCCGTTTAATCCGCTCTTTATACACGGAGGGCACGGCCTGGGCAAAACGCATCTGTTGCAAGGGATTTGCCGGATGATGAGCAGAACTCAGCCGCAGGCCCGTTGGCTTTATGTCTCAGCGGAGGACTTTACCAATCAGTTTGTGCTGGCCTTGAAGACCAAAAAGCTGGACGCTTTTCGGAGGCGATACCGACAAACGGATGTGTTGGCTATTGACGATATTCACTTCCTGGCCAGCAAGCCTTCTACGCAGGAGGAATTCCTGCATACTTTTAATACGATAAATCTTGCGGGCAAAAAAGTGGTTCTCGCTTCGGATGCGCATCCGAAGATGATAGGCCAGCTCTGCGAAAGCCTTGTGAGCCGGTTTGTCTCCGGTATGGTAGTCAAGATAGAACAGCCGGATTTCAAGACCCGATGCAGAATATGTGCCCGCTGGGCCGAGTCAATCAACTATCATATCGATGAAAAGGTCATAGCGTATATCGCCGAGAACATCCGTTCAAATGTCCGCGAACTTGAAGGCGCGATTTTAAAGCTCGTCGCCTATGCCTCGCTGTGCAATGAGGAAATCTCCCTGGCAACGGCCAAACAGGTCCTCGCAGAACATATCTCAAGAACCGACCCGATAGTTCACATCTCGGACATCGAATCTACCGTGACGACATTTTTCGGCATAACCCCTGCCGACGTTCATTCATCGAAGAAGGATAGAACCGTAAGCCTTGCCCGTTCGTTCAGTATGTACCTTGCTCGAAAATATACCAAGATGTCTTACCCTGAGATTGGCAGACTGATGGGCAATAAAAATCACGCAACGGTAATTCTCGCCTGCCGCAAGATAGAGGAAATGCTGAAGAATAATTCAAACGCCAACTGGCTCAGCCCCAACGGCAACAAAGTCGCCTCAAGCCGCGAAATCCTCACCCGGCTCGAACAAACAATCGCGTAATTTTGGTGGGAATCTCTAAAAATATTTTTTCACACAAATTTTTTAGTTTCAATTTGTGCAGATTGTATCTTTGCTCATTTCCAAACACAATCTCAAATGCCAAGGTCCCACAACTCAAAACTATTAATTCGCCTTTCCCCCTATTTTTTGCTATAATCCCATCGACTTCCTTGAGGAGCAACTAATGGGCAACGATTAAAGATAAAAAAATGCTTTATGGAAGCACTAAAATGAAAAAGTTTCTGGCTGGATATGTTGCTTTTATCACGGTTATAGCATTCATTCTTTTTCTACCTTCTTTCTCTTGTGGCCTCAATAACGACCCAAACTTGCCATCGAAACCGACTGAAGATTCCAACTCGCTGTCGGCACAGACTTCGGACGCAAATCAAACCGTCGCCCAACTAAAAATCCTTGCCGAACAAGGCGATGCTAATACTCAATTTATGCTTGGTATAATGTATTACAAAGGTCAAGGCGTCCCTCAAGATTACAACGAGGCTTTTAAATGGTACACCAAATCCGCTGAGCAGGGACTTGCCGATGCACAATTCGTTCTGGGTTTGATGTATGAAGAGGGCAAAGGTGTTCCGCAGGATTACGCGGAAGCGGTTAAGTGGTACACAAAGGCTGCCGAACAGGGTGATGCTGATGCTCAATGCAATCTCGGTGTAATTTACTTCGAAGAAAAGTGTGTTCTGCAGGATTATAAAAAGGCGATTAAGTGGTACACAAAGGCTGCTGAACAGGGTTATGCCAAAGCTCAATACAATCTCGGTATAATGTATGCTAACGGTCAGGGTGTCCCTCAAGATTACAAAGAAGCGGTCAAGTGGTTTACCAAAGCTGCTGAACAAGGTGATGCCAAAGCTCAATTTAATCTCGGTGCAACGTATCACGACAGCCAAGGTGTTCCTCAGGATTATAAAGAAGCAATTAAATGGTACACAAAAGCTGCTGAACAGGGTGATGCCCATGCTCAAAACAATCTCGGTATAATGTATGATAAGGGCGAAGGTGTTCCTCAGGATTATAAAGAAGCAGTTAAATGGTACACAAAAGCCGCTGAACAGGGTTATGCGGAAGCTCAGCATAATCTCAGTGGAATGTATTTCAAAGGCGAAGGTGTTCCACAAAATTATGTTCAGGCATATAAATGGGTTATTCTCGCTGCTGCACAAGGCGAAGAGAAAGCTATTGAAGCAAGGAAGCTTCTTAAAACATTAATGTCCCGTGAACAAATTGCAGAAGCCCTGAAACTTGCCAGAGAATTCAAGCCTGTTACACCTGAAATACATTAGCCTCTTCTTACCTTGCTGGCTTGTTTTTTTTCTCGTCCACAAACTTACCTTTTTCAAAATATGGTATCTGAGTAATATGGGCCAGCCTTCACTACATCTTGAAATAAAGTGTCCTCATCTTTCAAAACCCATACTACCCACGGCTTTAGCTCAGTCTCCACCAAGTAAACTTCATCTGGAGCATCATTACGCACAGATAGTTCTTTCGTAAGTGCTTCCCTCACGGATATATGATTACCTAAAAATATATCGTCTAACTCAAAGACCAAAACTGAGGTTCTGCTATCCCCTCTTGCGTTCCACAACTTAGGACATTTTTCTTTGAGTGCTACACTAATTCTTTGCCTTATCTTCTCTTTTAAATCATCTGGTGCGTTTACAACAATCCGAAGTTTACCATCATTGCGCCGCAACCGGTAAAGCTTTACCTCAAAAGGTATATTATCCGGTTTTTCTTTTATGAAATGCTTTGATGCTACATTTGGAGACCCTACTTGAAGCAAAGGTGCTTTCATTTTTATCCACTCAATCAAAACTCTTTGAATACGTTCAATATCTTTGGCTCCTCTGATTGCCCCCTCATCTACTGCAAGTTCATAATGACCAGGAAGTGGCAACTTATGAGCAATCATCTCTTCTATTGGTTTAAGGAGCTTCCGAACTTGACTCCAGCCTTCGATTTGCCGTGGATAGCTCTCAATTCTTGTATGTTCCACAACCATTTCACTAGAGGAATATCTCACCAGCATGTCAACAGCTTGCTCACTGCGGTTCTTCTCATCAGGATAATCTATTCCTTCTACGACAATGTTCTTGCGTTTTGCGATAACATCCAGCACGGCTTTACAAACGCGATTTTCATGTTCCTTTTTTATCCAATAGCGGATTAACCCTGCCTCGATGCCGAGTCTTTCAGCCGTGTCTCTTAAAGAATAGCCCTGCTCGGCTACGAGCCGAGCAACCTGTAATTTGAATTCTTTGCTGTAATGTTTGTGCTTTGCCATACCGGACAGTCCTTTCTCCGCCTGCGGCGGATAAAGCTAGGAAGCATTATATCCTCCTGCCGAGTTCTGCCATTCGTTTAGCACCTATAATATATATCGCTGGCATTGCCAAATTTTCTATTTAATTCAAAAAATTTATTTTTTTATGGGCTGTAGAACATAACTTGTTGTTTATACAGAGGGTAGCTATCTTAATTTTTTTAAAAAATTATATCCTAGTTAATATTGTGGGTTTTATATAGCCCGATCAAGTTCGCCACTTTTAAAGGAGTAATTGAATAATTGGGGACATTGGGGCTGTTGAAAAGACATTTGCGATGTGCTGCAGTGGAAACGTAACCGCGAAACGATTGACGTAACGAACCTCGCACTTGTCTCGCCATAGTCCTTGGCAATGGCGGAACCGCGACCGTTCAACGTTTTTTTAATCTGTGCAATCAGTGTAATCCGTGGTTCCTTTTTTTCTTCTTTCTGTTATCATTCTTATTATGTTCGACATTTTTGAATTTTTGAAAGGCAGGCTGCTCGTAACAAGGCTTTTGTTATTAGCCTCCGCGGCCGGTCTCGTCGTTATCGGCGTAATGATGATTTACGCTTCCGGCAACCCTGCCGTATCCGACAGCCTGCCAAATGGCGAGGTCTCGCCGAAGGCGGATGAGCAATTAAATACAGCCGCCGGCCTTTGGCAGAAACAGTTAATTTTTGCCGCAATCGGGTTCATCGGCTTTATTATTATGAACTCATTCAGTTACAGAAAGCTCGGCCCCGCGAGTTTCTGGCTTTATGCCGCGATAATTATATTATTGGCGATTTTATTATTGGATAGAATCGTTGACCTGCCTTTTGTGCCGTTAAAGAAAGGCTCTCGCCGGTGGATTGTGATTGGCTCATTAACGCAGTTTCAGCCTTCAGAGTTTTTTAAATTGATTTACGTAATAGCGCTCGGCTGGCATTTACGATACAGAAGCAACTATCGTAATTTTTCATCGCTTCTGCCGCCGTTTATTCTTACCTTTCTGCCGATGATGCTGATTTTGCTTGAGCCGGATTTGGGAACTGTTTTATTGATTATGCCGGTATTTTTAACAATGCTGTTCATTGCCGGCGCAAAAACAAAGCATCTGCTTGCGATAATTATTCTTGCCGTTCTTGCCTTTCCGGTTCTCTGGTTTCAGATGCACGATTATCAGCGGATGCGGATAAGTTCGGTGCTTTTGCAGGACAAAGTTGACGGCAGCGAAAGCTGGCTCAAACAGCAGGCCGAAAAACATCACTGGCTCGCAAAGGCTCTCGGTGTCGGAACAGAAAGAATAAGAAACTGGGAGGTCGGTGAAGGTTATCAGCTTATGCGTTCCAAGCTCGCGATAGCATCAGGCGGTTTTTCCGGCCAGGGTTTTCGCGAAGGGCCGTTTATTAAATACAAATTTCTGCCGGAAAGACATAACGACTTTATTTTTGCGCTTATCTGCCATCAATGGGGCTTTGCGGGAGCGGTGCTGGTGATGGCTTTGTATGCCTTGTTAATCGCCTGCGGCATTGAGGTAGCGGGCACAAGTTCTGATTTATTTGGCTGTTATATCGCGGCAGGAATTACAGCGGTTTTTGCCATACAGGTAATCGTAAATGTCGGTATGACTATCGGCCTTATGCCGATAACGGGAATCACACTGCCGTTCGTAAGTTACGGCGGGTCAAGCCTTTTGGTAAATATTGTATCGGTCGGACTGCTTAATAATATCGCCAGAAGAAGCTAAAGCGGTGAGCTTGTCGAAGCCAATTTATCCAAAAGGCCAAAGTCGTTCGGCTTTTTCAATACCACCCACGCACGCCAGTCTTTTTTGTAAATCCTCGCAGGCACAATACTTCTAACGTTATTTAGCCAGCAAAGAGTCGCGAATTTACTATCAGATTTAAACTTCCAATATTCGTCATTGCCGAGAATTAGATGATTATATTGAGCTTTTAATTGAGCGATTTTGGCCGGCGTTAAATCCTTAAATTGCTTAATAACAGCGACTTGCGCAACGGCACAAACAGGACCGCTTGATTCTTTCAAAATTAATGAATCGCCGATAGAAATACAGCCGAAAGGCGGGACAGCGGATTTGGTGAGACGAAGCTCTATCCTCTTGCTGCCATCGAGTATTTTATCGAGATACTCTTTTTTTAAGATGACAAGATGAAAAATAGACATTTCACGGACAATAATTTATGCCGCAACTAATTGCAAACCCATCGATGCCTTTGTCATTTTACAAACAGATAATACAGCCGACCTTCCTGATAAGTCCGGCCCGCCAGTGTGCCGGCTTTGTCGCCCTGACCCATATAGACATCACATCTGCCTGCTGCGCGAATCGCGCCGCCAGTGTCCTGGTCAAGTGCAAAACCTGTGTAAGGCCTGTCGATAATAGCGCCGTCCTTTTCGTAAGGCAGTCTGGTCGAGATAAATACCAGATTCGCAGGTGGAAAAATGGATTTATCCGTCGCGATGCTCCGCAACTTTGTTACCTCTTCATTCAAACTGCCGCGAGGTTCTCCCTTTTCCTCCATAAAGAATACGAAACGAGGATTAAGCTGCGTGCAGGGGCCGACTTCCTCGAGATGTTTTTTGAAATAATCAATCATCGCTGATAAGCTCATCTGCTCGGCGCTGATTTTACCCTGCTCGACCATTGCCTTGGACAAACTCTTGTAATCGTGGCCGTTACTGGCGGCGTAGCCGACGCCGAAAAGTTTGCCGTTAGGAAGTCTAATTTTTGCAGAACCCTGAACGTGAGCGATATAGACCTCAAACGGATCGCCGAGCCAGACCAGTTCCTGTCCTCTAAGCGAATCAGAAACTTCAAGAATCTTTCTTGAAGGATATGGCTCTATTTGACCATCGGCTCCCTTTCTACCGATAATTTCGCCCTTTGAGCCTTTTACAAGGTCCGGCGGCTGCTTATAAAGAGGATACTGAAATTTTTCTGTTCGCTTTAGAGAGCCATCAAAAATCGGCGTATAATAACCCGTAAACAGAACCGTTCCCATATCATCACAGCCGACAGAGATGTAAACATCGAATTTCTGACGTATAGTCTCGTTTAACTGACTGCCTCGCTGGCTGCTGTCAAGTAATTCGATAAACGCCTTGAGGCTCGCAACCGCTTTGTCGTGAGTAATCTCGCCATAAGGATAAAATTGCTTACTTGACGGTTTGGACAGGTAATTAAGACTTTTTTGTGCCGCTTTTTTAAGGTTCATCAGGTCGTGGCAGGCAAACGTAAAGTCCGGTATATCCTCAGGATTCGTTATCTTCCGCAGGGCAAGCTGGCCGGGAGGCAGGGGCCTGTCATACTGAGGTTTTTCCTCGAGACGCTTGACCTTTTTGGGTTTTTGACAACTGGCTGAAAATAATGCGATTAGAACGAGTTCCAAAATAAGTATTGTCTTTTTCATAAACAGTATCAACTTTCAAAATGAGGAATAAACCCTGAAATTATAACTACATTCCTTCCCGACGCTATCAAAATTTATTCGGCAATTATTTACCGGCGGTTTTCCCGGCGGACAATTGCTTTATGACATCAAACATGGCCTGGGTGCCATCGGAGCCTCTGCCCTGAGTCTTTAATACGGATAATAATTCCTTTGCGAGCACAGTGCCCGGCAGGGGCTGACCTATTTTGTCGGCGTATTCGAGAACCAGTTTTAAATCCTTCAACTGTAAATCAACCGAAAAAGCAGGCTTAAAATCGCCCGCGATAATTTTGGGGCCGAGAGCCTTTAGTGAATGACTGCCCGCGGCACCGGCGGATGTGGCGGCCAGTGTAGTATCAAGGTCAAGACCCGCTTTTTGAGCAAAGGCAAGACCTTCAGCGACGCTCATAATCGTGTGAATTACCATAACCTGATTGGCAAGTTTCGTTATCTGGCCAAAACCCGATGGGCCGCAGTAGGTAATACTCCTGCCCATCGCTTCGAAAATCGGCCTGATTTTTTCAACATATTCCTTTGGGCCGCCCGCCATAATTGAAAGCTTGGCCTGCTGGGCGCCGATTTGCCCGCCGCTGACAGGGGCGTCTATCAAAATAATTTCCTTTTCAGCGAGAATTTTTGCCATCTGCCCAGTTTCAGACGGCGAAATGGTTGACATATCAATACAGACAAGGCCGGGCAGATTCAATCACGCCGCTCTTGCCGAGCAGAACCTGCCTTACATTTGGAGTATCGGGAATACAGGTTATAACTACATCCGCATCTTGGGCTGCGGCAGCGGGACTATCGGCCCATCTCGCTCCCGCTTTTATAATCTCTTGGGCTTTTGACTTTGTCCTTGAATGCACAGTCAGGGGAAAACCGGCTTTGAGCAGATTTAAAGCCATTGGTTTGCCCATTATGCCTGTGCCGATAAACGCTATGCGGAAAGCAGACACTTTCAAAACCTTACGCGATTATGCCGAGACGCTTTAGAGTGTTCTTCGACCAGCGCATACTCTTAAGCTGCGCCGAGCAGAGAAGTATGACGACAACCAGCCACAAACCGGTAAAACGAAGAATCATTATCGCATTTGCAACCACTTTAGTCTGGTCAAAATCCGTCCAGGCGCTAAGCAGCTCGGTCGGAGTATATATCGCACCGGCTATCACGCCTTTAAAAATAATCTGCCATGGTAAAAGCAGAACAATCATAAAAAAGGAAACGAAAACCGCTTTAGTGATATGCCTTATTCCACCGAGTCTGCCGACAAGCGAAATCTTCATACAAAACAGCAGTGTCAGCGAATAAATCACTGAACAGACGACAAGCAGATAATTGCAAAATCTTATCAGCCAGGACAACTGCGAAAATTTAATCTTAATGGGAGGAATAGTAATAGTTTTCGCGGGCGCGGGCGCATTCGGTTCGTTTGGCTCGGCATTAGCATCAGCGGTTAGTTCCTGCGCGGCCTTTTCTGTTTTCTCGGTTTTTGTCACAACCTTTGTAACTTTTTCTTTTTCAGTATGCGCGGCAAGCTGCGTAATTTCCACAACCGGCAAGGCATCTTGCTGAACTGTTTCCTTACCGGGCTTTTCAACATATTGTGTCGGCATAAGCCAGAAAATACCCTGTAAAATCAACAGACAGAGAAAACAAACCAGGAAAAAGAAATTTTTATTGTTCTTGAGCGTGCCGATTGCCTCCAGGCAATCGGTGGTCTCGATAAGCTGGTCCTGCTTCTTCGCATCTTCTGCCATTTTTATATCCTTAAAATATCATAGTTTCGTTTTTCATTTTTTTTAAGGAAGTAAAGAAGTAAAGAGGTAAGGAAGTAAGGAAAAACAATTGAATGCCTTCCTTGCTTCCTTGATTCCTTATTTCCTTATTTCCTTTATACTATTCTGTGCAGCTTTGACTGTTTTTTCAATATCCTTTTTTGAATGTGCCGCGGAAATAAACATCGCCTCGAACGGACTGGGGGCAAGATATATGCCTTTTTTGAGCATTTGGGTGAAAAACGCCGCGAAAAGCCTTGCATCCGCTGATTTTGCATCGGTGAAGTCGAAAACAGGTTTTTCAGTGAAAAAACAGCTTAAAAGCGAACCGATACGGTTTATAGTCAATGGAATTGACGCCTGTTTGCCGGCATCTAACAAACCCGTATGGAGCATTTGTGATTTTTCTTCAAGCCGATTATAAAAATTTTTATTTTTCAATAATTTAAGCGTTGCAAGAGCCGCTGCGGTGGCCAGTGGATTGCCGCTGAGGGTGCCGGCCTGATAAACGCCCCCTGCCGGCGCCAGCAGGTTCATAATCTCCGCCCTGCCGCCGACGGCTGCGCACGGAAGACCGCCGCCGATAATCTTTCCCAGGCAGGTCAAATCGGGTTTAACCTTAAATAACTTTTGAGCTCCGCCGAAACAAAGTCTGAAACCGGTTATCACCTCATCAAAAATCAAAAGGCTTTTATTGTCGCTGCAAAGTTTTCTAAGAGTTTTAAGATAGCCCGGCTTAGGCAAAACAACTCCCATATTCGCGGCAACCGGTTCGATTATGCAGGCGGCAATTTTATTTTTGTATTTCTCAAAAACCTTTGCTGCCGAATCGATATCATTGTAATCAGCGACAATTGTAAGGGCACAAAGAGATTTCGGCACACCGGGGCATAAAAGCATCGAGTCGCTGTGGCCGTGATAGCAGCCGGACATTTTTAAAATATAATCTCTGCCCGTAAAGGCTCTGGCAAGTCGCACGGCGGTCATTACCGCTTCTGTGCCGCTGCTGACAAGACGAAGTCTTTTAATAGAATCAAAGGCGCCGCAGATAATTTCCGCAAGTTCGGTCTCTGCAACTGTCGGCGCACCGAAAGATGTTCCCTTCTGTGCCGCTTTTTTTACCGCGGCGATTACCTGCGGATGCGAATGGCCGAGTATCAAAGCGCCCCAGGAACATACATAGTCGATATATTCGCTGCCGTCGATGTCGCAAATTTTCGAGCCGCTGCCTTTTGCAATAAAAACCGGACCGCCGCCGACGTTTTTAAACGCCCTTACAGGCGAATTAACCCCGCCGGGGATAAAACGGACGGCTTTCGCGAACTGATTTTTGGATTTCGTAAATTCCATATTCAACGGACAATATGATAATCTTTAACTGTAAAAAGTGCAAATAGTTGCGCTAAAATGGCTTGTGTTTTTTCTATTGCAAAGCAGCCGGGATTGCTTATACTGTGATGTTTTAAAACAAAGTCTTTATGCGTTTACAAGCTGTTTGAGTCTTTGAGTTTACAGCCGGACGAGTAATTTTTGGAAAGTTTTTCGGAGTATTATATGCATCCAATTAAGTGGATAAGACAAAATCAAACAAAGTTGATGGCCGTATTTGTAATCCTCATTATGATAGCCTTCGTTATGCCGACCCTGCTGAGCCAGCTGGCAAAGCCCCACCTGAAAGGTCCTGAACGGGCAATGTGGCTATTCGACAAGGACAAGAAAATCAATCTTAATGATATCAGAGCGGCATCGAGCGAACTTGCCGCGATGAGAATGCTTTATATTGATAAATTTCTTGTCAGTCAGCAGGATTTAAGGTTTGTGCTGCTCGGCCATTTGATATTCCCGGAAGCTGTCCCGCCGGCGGCATTAAACGATGAAATAAAAAACATTGTCGCGCAAAATCGCCTCCGCGTAAGCTCGGCGAGAATAAACGACTTATTCGAGCAGACAAGAGGAAGGGCGGAGCTTTTCTGGATACTTTTAAAAGCGGAGGCGAAAAACGCAGGGTTCACCGTCCCGCCGCAGCGTGCCGGAGAAATACTCGGCGAGCTTATACCCAAAATCACCAACAACCGGATTGACGCTCAAACGCTCGTAAGAAACGCAGGACAAGTCAATGGAATGACGGACGACGGTGTGCTTTCGACCTTCACAAATATTCTTGCCATTATCTCTTATGCCAGAGCAATTACCGATACGGAAGATGTTACAGAAGGACAAATGGCAAATCTGGCGGTAAGAGCAAACGAAACCATAAACGCCGAGTTCGTGGATTTCAGCAGTGAAACATTCATAGATAAAACAAGCGAACCCGACGAGGCCGAAATCGCCGGACAGTTTGAAAAATATAAAAACTATTATGCGGATACAATAACAGAAGAAAATCCCTGCGGTTTCGGATACAAACAAAAACCGAGAGTTGCACTTGAATATATCATAATAAAACTCGAAGATGTAAAAAAACTTGTAACGCCGCCGACCCAGGAAGAAACTGAAGAGTATTATCAGCAGAATATCGCCCGTTTCACCGAGCAGGTCCCCAAAGACGTAAACGACCCCAATTCCAAATTCATCAAAAGACAGAGAAGCTACGCCGAAGTTGCCGATATCGTCAGAGATTTTCTGTTTAACGGAAAGGCAGGCACAAAGGCAAAAAACATTCTCGATGATGTTGTTGAACAGGCACAGGCCGGTTTTGAATCTCTCAATTTTGAAACCGCTGCGGCCCAGCAGTTTAAGGAAAAAATGACGGACTACTCCGCTCCGGCTGAAAAAATTGCGAAACAGAACAACATAAAAATATATACGGGAAAAACTGCTCCTCTGGCCGCAGAGGAAATGCAGCAAGACCGCTGTCTCGGCTCACTTATGATGCAGACTCAAAGCAAAGTGCCGACAAGTCTGACAAGACTGGCCTTTGCGGCCGAACAGCTCGGCAGTGAGGCTGCCAAACTCGGACCCTTTGACCCGCCAAAACCCAGAATATACGTCAGCTTCGGACCTCTTATAGATAGTATGGGAACTATTATCGCTATGGTTCGCGTTATCGAAGCCGAAAATTCGGCTGTGCTGACAGATATAAACTTCAGTTACGAAAAGAATCTGCCTGCAGTTTTTGAAGACAAACAGCAAAAGGAAAAAACCTTTGTCCTGAAGGACAAAGTCAAACAGGATTGCAGAAAACTGGCGGCTTTTGAGACCGCCCGCCAAAAGGCAAACGAGTTTGCCGAGCTGGCCAAAAATAAGGGATGGGATGCCGCTATTGAAAAATTCAATTCGCTCTACCCCTCTCGATTAAGTCCGCCGAAGTCGGCCAAAGACGGCAGCGAAACCCCAAAAACCTTTAAAATACAGAAATGGGACCAAAAAACAAGAGTTTCCCAAACGGATGTCGAAATAGCAAAAATATGGGCGGCACAACTGCCCGGCATTGAACACATCATCAATCAGCGTGCAATCCAGGCAAAACTGATGGATAAATTTTATTCGCTTCTTCTACCGACTAAAGTCCGGCTTGAAGATGCAAATACACCGGCAGTCATTGAATTCCAGCCGCTGCTTAGCTGCTATGTAATAAAGAGTCTTAGCCGAATCCCTGTAACAACTGATGAATACGAAGCATCAAGGCAGCAAATCGCATACAAGGAAAATTTTATATTGGCACAGAGTATGACAATTGAACATTTTATGCCGGATAATATCATCAAGCGATTAAACTTCAGACCCGTCGCTGCCGAACCAAATGAGCCGAATAATCCGGCCAAACAAAACGACGCAAACGGAGCCAAACTGTGAAAGAAATAACTGCCGGAAAATCAGGATTGCCGGCTGTCGCATACCTTTTTCTGGTCGGAATTGCCGGCTGGTGGATACCCGGCGCAGGACACTGGCTAATCGGCCGGCCGAAAAGAGCGGCGATAATATTTTTTTCAATCGCGTTTGCGTTTGTGCTGGGAATCTGGCTCGGCTCAATCGCTGTTATTGACGCAAGCACGCCGTGGTATTGGGCACAAATGCTCAATTCGCCGGCGGTTGCGTATCTTGCGCACCTTTCCGGCAGCGTATATCATCTTGAATCTTACGGCAAGCCAAGAGAAATGGGCGAAATTTACACCGGCATCGCGGGAATGCTTAACCTCCTGTGCATCGTAAACGCAGTATATGTGGCTCACTGTAAAAATATAAAAGAGCAAAGCTAATGATAAACAGTTTAAATTTATGCCAATCTGTTCTCGCCGGATTTATGTCGCCTGTTTATATCGGCACGACCGCAAAGGCTCTGCTCCTTGCACTGCCGCTGATTGCGGTCATAGCAATAGTCTATAAAGCTACCAAGCTCGAAGAGATAAAGTTCGTCTCTTTCCTGAAGGAAGTTTTTCTCCTCTTCGGCTCAATCCTCATCTTTATGATTATAACGGCAATAGTTCTCTTCGTAATAATGAAGGCCGTCGTAGGATAATCAGATTAACTTACCTGCCAACGGCCCAATCTGTGAATTTAAGCCAATCGAGGGCGATTAAACTTAAATCCTTTAAATTAACTGCTCCATCTCGGTTCAAATCGCCGCTTAATTTCTCGCCTTGTTGACCGTAATAGTTCGCTAAATAAGAATAATCGGCAAAATCAACTTCGCCGCTGTTATCCATATCGGAAAGTAGGGCCCAGCCATACGGCGGCATTGAAGCCTCGGCAGTTCCGCCATAAATCCCCATATCGATTCGCTTATTCACACCGAATCTGTGAAGCGGATCAACCGATAATGTCATCGGCTCATCGCCCAAAGGAAATCCGGGATTACCCGCATCAATACATCTGCTTGTAACATCATCCCAGGTCCACTGATTCACATCGGCATCCCATCGCCAGCCTGTGCTTTTGAGATGATAATCGCCATTAATCCAAAAATCATCATTCGCATTATCAGGAGTTCCATTAGAATCCCAATAGCCGGACTCAACAAAACATGGGTCTTCATCTATATTTCCAATACCTTCCCACCCGCCGCGAACATCGCTGTATGAAATATCAACAGTAGTTGCCGTGCCTCCTTGGTAAATTGAATTCCCTTCGTCCCAAAGAATACAGTTCACTAAATTTACTTCGGAGTTGCTTTTGCACCATAGTGCGCTGCCCTGAGGCGCCCTGTTTCCCGTAAATGTGCAATTTTCAAATCTTACCAAGTTGTCCAAATCTATAAAACAACCAGTATTATTACCCGCTAATAAACAGTTTTGCACAACGATATTACTACATTCTATTACACTGATACTATCGTCAGATGGAGGTGATTTAAGTGACCCATTGCCAGTTAAAATACAGTTAGAAATTCTCCCTTGCTCAACCATACCTAGGTAAATCCCCCCTTGTCTATTACTTCTTATTTGTGAGCCGGTTATGCTAAATTCATTTATCCACGTAAGTTGTATTCCTCCTCCGCAGTCATATATAAAACAGTTTTCAATAGACACTTTGCCTTTACTCCCACCCATACTCTCACAAATAACTCCTGTGCCCAACGAAGTAATATTACAGTCCTTAAGAATAACTGATTGGCCATCCCAAACGTGTACCGCAGTTAATATATTATTAGAAAATTCACAATTATAGACCGATACTCCACTATCAGAAAACGGCGAACCGTGCACACCAGACGAACAACCATTGAATTTACAGTTTGTTATTATCGGCCAGCAATTATTCGCTATACAAACGCCGTCGTATTGACCGTTGGAAATAGTGCAATTCGTTATCACCGGACAACAACGATTCCTTATATAAATGCCGTGCTGACTGTTAGAAATAATGCAATTGGTAATAATCGGGCTGCTGCAGGCATCACAATAGACCGCTTTCGCGCCGGCATTTATTATTGAAAAACCATCGAGAACCGCCTCAGATGTTTCGCCTGAAATAAATTTAAAGCCGTTAGCGGTTTGCTGACAATCTATTATGCAGTTTTCAGCTCCGCCGGTGCTTCGCAGCACAACGTCTTTGCCGCTGAAGTTTACCTCCGTATTGCCGGGGCCTGTATATGTTCCATCCAGTACGCAAATATGGTCATAATCATTTGCCTCGTCTATCGCCTCTTGAATAGTATTAAAATCAGTCGGCACAATCCAGAGATTGCCTACATGCACCGCAAGCCAGCATTCCAGCGGACTATTGGGAGCGTTTTGGTCATATATCCTGATTCTGCAGAGATAATCGCCTAACTCAATCTTATTAATATCTACTATTACATTTACCTCTTGAATTTGGCCGGCAGATACGCCTTGTGAAGGAACAACGGCAAACCAATTGCAGCCTGATTCAATTTCATAGTTTAAAATTCCGACACCGGCATTTTTTATATATATTTTGTTCTGCGACTGCTGGTCGGTATTCTTGAACCATACAATTCTTTCTGCCCAGGCCGCTATAACTGGCTGTTGGCTGTTGTATTCGTATGCCCCCATATCAGCTATCGCGTTACCGTCGCCATCGCCGTCAAGGATTCGCGGGCTGCCCTCGATATCATTCGGCTCTGTTACAAAATTGGCATCGTTCGTCCCCGCGTCTATGCAGACAGAATCCGGCATAAGATGCCGGTCCAAATCAGAAACAAAACAGGGGTCAGAATCAATGTTCCCTGTGCCCTTCCAGCCGCCTTCAATGTTAGAGTGCATAATTATATTCCAGGGTGCTTCTGCTGTTGAAATGTTTACAAGCTGCCCTTTATTATTGCCGCGTATAATGCAGTTTGCCATTTTTAAACAACCCTTAAAACCGCTACCGCCTTCAGACGCGTCAATTCCTGCGCGGCCGTTATCAACTACCGTGCAGTTTACAATCCGAGGGCTATCCTTGTAGCAATATGTAATTCCATAACCTTTATTTTTTGCTGCAATACAGTTAGCTACATATAAAGAATCGATATGTTCGAGACCAATTCCATCCCCCTCATTATTGGTGATTTTCGAATTCCTGATTCTCCTACTGCCTTGTATTCCATTGCCGTGATTATATGAAACAATACAATTGTTAATATCCTCGCATCCGTAAATACCAAAACCAATATTTCCAATTATCGCCGAATTTTCTGCCACCCCACCTCGCAAAAAAACACCCCCTGATGTCCAGCTGCTGCCATCGCCATTGTTGATAATCTGGCAATTACTAATTTTAATAGCCCCATAACTAATTACGCCGCTGGTTGTGTTCTTTTCAATCCGGCAGTTTATGATTTCAATAGAACCATCCTCGGAGAAAATCCCGTTCTTATAATTAGTTTTGACAATGCAGTTTTGTACGAGCAGATTAGAACTGTAACGAGAATCAATAGCGTCGCTGATTTTGTTATCTGTAATTATGCAGTCAGTCAATATAGAGAAACTATTCTCAAAACAAATGGCTGAACCTTCGATTTCTGCTAAATTAGTGGTAATATTACAGTGACTGATTAACGGACTGCTTTGCTCGCAATATATTCCTCCGCCGTAATCGTGCCAGCCGTTTGTTACGGTAATGCCACAAATAACCGAATTACTGTCTTCGCCACTGTGAAAATAAAAACCTCTGTGCTTGTCTGCTTCACTGCCGTTACAATCTATTATTGTCGCAGCGACAGTATCAGGATTATTCGGATCAAGGCCGCTTACGGTTATCGCCTTGCCTTTAAAATCGAGGTCGCGATTGCCATCGCCTTTGAACCTGCCGGGGGCAAGATAAATAATATCGCCGTCGCAGGCGTCATCAATCGCCGCCTGAATATTTGGATACTGAATACCTGCTCCTGCAAAATTTAATCTTAAACCCCCTTTTAAAGATTGCTGCTGGTATTGCTGCTGAGGATAAACGTATCTTTCAGCCGCAGATGCAAACGCGGCAAAAAACAGCAACAATAACAGAAATGAAAAATATCGAAAAGACCTTCGATAACAGACCTTCCTCGCTGCCATTTTACGGCTCCCTAAAATAATCAGGCTTCAGTAAATATCATTATAAGTGATATATTCCAAAAATCAAGACAAAAATGTCCTGTTTTGACAAAAAATACCATTTGAGAAAGCACAATTGATGGCAGGCAGGCAAAAAAATTAGAAGCGTTTTCTGAATCTCGTTGTTGGGATGTTCATTATTTTACGGTATTTGGCAACCGTTCTGCGGGCAATATCCTTTACGCCCATTTGTTCGAGTTTCTTTTTTATAGCATCATCGCTGAGCGGTTTTGTCTTGTCCTCTGAATCTATTATCTGCTGCATCTTGGCGCGGATTGCCTCGAAACTTTCAGATTCGCCGCTGTCGGTTTCCATTCCCCCGCCGAAGAGGTCACGCAGCGGCATAATACCCTGCGGCGACTGAATATATTTGCCCGCAACCGCGCGCGAAACCGTCGCAACGTGAACTCCTACCGCCTTGGCTATTTCCGACATCGGCAAAGGTTTCAAATACATCGTGCCCTTTTCAAAAAATTCCTTCTGGCGGCCGACAACAGCCTGGCTTACACGCAGCAAAGTCTGTTTTCGCTGCTCAATCGCATCCAACAGCCATCTCGCAGAGAGTATATTGGTCTTTAAAAAATCTCGTGTTTTCGCATCGAGCTTTTTGTCTTTGGCCATACCCGCGTAATTTTCGTTTATTCGAAGAGCAGGAACGCTTTTGTCGGCAAGATAAACTTTAAAATTACCGCCTGTGGTGAGCTCTGTCGAACCATCCTCGGCGCCAACAACGATAATATCAGGTCTTATAGGGAAACTTTGCTCTTTGCTTATAACAAGGCCGGGAGATGTATCGAGCTTGCGCATACGCAAAAGAGCCTCTTTAACCCGCTCGATGGAACAATTCATCTTCTTTGCGATTTCCGGCAGCTTGTTCTCAAGAAGTTTATCAAGATACTTTGAAACAAGTTCCATTTCAAAGCTCATATCCTCGGAAGATTGGGCCATCTGTATCAATAAACATTCCTTTGCGTCGCGGGCGCCTACGCCGGCAGGCTCAAGCTGCTGAATAAGCTGCAATGCTTTTTCAAGATGCTCCATAGCAAAATCTTTTCTGTCCTTGTTATGAAGCTGCTCAAGCCTGACCTTCAGATAACCCTTCTCGTCGATATAATCTATAATTGCCTGCCCTGCCTTTTTGGTCTTTTCATCGGTATCCGCAAGCTGCCATTGTTCGGTAAGATAATCGTGCAAAGACCGCCCCCTCTCAGGGGTGTTGTTCATCGCCTCAAGTTTTCTGTCAAACTCCTCTTCATTACTGCCCCGTTTTGAAAATTCCGTCCGATGCAGGTAATCATCCGTCTGCCCGGCAAAATCGTTCAGGCGTTCAAAATCATCGGCCTTATTCTGGTCGCTCTTGATTATCAGTTCTTTTTCGCCGTGTTCAACCTCGGCAGGCTCCCCGACCGTCTGCTCCATCGTGGAATCTGCCGTCGTATCAGACTCGCCCTGCTCGGCAACTTCCAGAACAGGATTGCTGTTAAGCTCGGCCTCGATTTTTTCAAGAAGCGCAAGAGTCGTAAGCTGCAATATCTCCATCGACTGAATCATCCGCGGTGCGAGCTTCATCCGCTGCTCAAGACGCATTTGATGTGACATATCCATCTTCATATTTATCCCGCCTCAGGGACCGCTTCCGGGAAAATCCGTCCCTAACACGCAAATTCCGTTCCAGTTCCGTTAAATATAGCAAATTGGGGTAAAAAAAGCAACCTGATGTGTAAAAAATGATGAAAAACCGGCAAAAATCAGCCTAAAACGCTATTCCAACTCGCATCTGCCGAGGATTGCATCGGTTAGGACTGCGCCGCCGGCGTATTCAATCTGGCTTCCGCCGGGAAGCCCCCTTGCAAGACGGGTAACCTTTATGCCCAAAGGCTTTATCAGCGAACCGATATACAAAGCTGTGCCGTCGCCTTCAACGGTTGGGTTTGTCGCCATTACAACTTCAGTGATTTTTTCGCTGCGAAGACGGCTCAATAAATGTTCGATTGTCAAATCTTCCGGCTCGATATTTTCCAGCGGTGCGATATGCCCGCCGAGAACGTGATAGACCCATTTGCAAAGTCCGGTCTTTTCCAAAGCGATAAGGTCTTTGAACTGCTCGACAACGCAAATAATACTTTTATCGCGCCTCTCGTCTGTGCAAATCGAGCACAAATCTCCCTCTGAAAGATTATGGCATTGTTTGCATTGACGAATACTGCTTTTTAATTTTGTTATCGCATCGGCAAGAGAAAGTGCTTCTTTTTTGTCAGCTTTCAATATATGAAAAGCAAGTCTCTCAGCCGTCTTGGGCCCTATCCCCGGCAGCCTTGCCAGTTCCTCTATAAGTTTATTCAAACTTTGCGTATATGCCGAATTCATAACCATTATTTTATTGTTATTTCAAAATAATGCAATCTTCAATTTTTCATTATTTATTCTTGGTGTCTTCGCTTGCCGCGTCGAAGCCGTAGGCGAAGACGGGGGGAAATTCAAAACTGCGAATTCTCCGTGATAC
>JBAVNP010000269.1:0-7009 GCA_049691175.1 Sedimentisphaerales bacterium | reverse complement strand
TCCCATTGAAATTGATATCTGTGGCTTCAGGCTCCGACAGTACCGCGGGGAGGAAATCGAATTTGTAGCCGCTGTCAGCCGAAATAGTCAGTTGATTTGAAGAATTCACAAAAGCTGATACATTGCCAACACTGGTATTAATAAAACCGGCTATATCAGTTAGTGAATCAGATGAAGAATCTTGCAGGACAGGAATTGCAGTTCGGACTACTGAGCCATCGCTGATTTTCGTAACCCGGATATATGTATAGCCGGCAGTCACATTGGAAAAATCTGCCAAATCCTCGCTTGTGTTAGTCTGGCTGGTTAAACTGGTAAAAGAACCTTCCGAGCCAACTCCCTGAACATGGTATTGATTTATTTGTTGTATTATTGCGGCGGCTATAGAGTCCAGGTCATCGTGAATATCGGAGACAATATCATTTCTTAACGACAGTAATCCGCCAAGTTTTCCGCCTTGAATATCTGTGATGTAACTGGATGCACCTGCAATAGAAATGCCCAAATTGTTGTTCGCATCAAACCCGGACTCCAGTTTACTGGAAGAAGAACCTATTACCAGCGGGATTCCGCCGGTAGCGATATCAACTATGCCATTTTCTCTGCTCACCGTCTGAATGCCTATTAACTTGGACAGGTCTGATATGCACTTGTCCCTTTGGTCGCTCATAGTATTGGCGTTCCCACCGACCATCACAACGGATTCAATCTTTTGGTTGAATTCGGCAATCTGGGTTGTAAGCGCATTAATGGAATCAACGGTGTTTTCAGCTTCTAATCTGATTTGCGTTTCGGCTATGGTCAGAAATTCTCCCAAATTTCTAAATTGAGCGGCCATTGCGTTTGCATCACTGACAATCTGATTTTGCCGGATAATATCTGTCGGATTGGCGCTAATGTCCTGCAATGAATTGAAAAACTTATCTATTGCTGCGTTCAAACCGCTGTCCTCTGAGGAAAGCTCTCCGAACGCGTTTTCAACCATACGCAGCGTATTGGATTCCTGCGAAACCTGCCCTGACGCTGACTGCTGCCGAAGTATTTCCTGTTCCAGGAGATTATCGACCATCCTTCTTATGTTACTAACATCTACGCCTCCGCCAATCAGAGTAGAGCCCTGTTGAGATGAATAGGCCGGCGTGAACTCTATTCTCTGGCGGTGGTAACCCTCGGTAGCTGCATTTGCAATATTATTGCCGATTGTATCAAGTGCCTTCTGGGCAGCGTTAAGACCGCTAAGACCTATACTAAAATCAGCCATTTTTTAAATTCACTTAAATAATAATTATTAAAATTGTAAATTCATAAAAGCCGAGCTGGTTTGGTGCTCGGCAAGACCTCTGGGACTGTATGTAATTGTTCCTGCCTGTCCAAATTCGAGAACACTTTTTAAAAGCACGCTGTTGAACCTGGCACAATCCGACAAAAGCATTGCCGTACTTGAATGTTCTTTCTTAAGTTTCCTGGTTAATGTTTGTAGATTTGTCTTTCTCCGGGTTATTTCGGTTTTTTTCTCTCCGGATAACTCAGTTTCAAGTCTGGATAATGTCATTTGCGCCGAACCGCAGTCCAAAGCAGTTGCCAGTTCTTTTCGCAGCAATCGCCGTTTCAGCTCATTTTCTTCGTAACTGTTTGATTCAGATTGAATGCTCTCAAGCAGTTTACGCAAAGAAATCTCATCTCGCTTGATGACGCAACCGCGCAAATCATTCAACCTTGCCAGGCTATCCTGAATATGCTGAATATCGTTGTCAAGAACAGCCAGCAGCTGGTCAACTTTATCTTCTATTTCAATCGTCGCTTTTCTCATAATTTGTTATCTATCAATTCCGGTGTTGTATTTTTATGTTCTGAATCGGTCATAATCTTGTATATATCCTTCCACATTCCGAAGCCGCCTTTGTCTGCGATATCACGAGCCAGGTACAGCCAGAATATGCCGTCAATCTGCTGGCCGGCCCCATCTTTTTCATCACTCCAGTCTCCGATGGTATTTTTCATTTCATCAAGTAATTTGTTAATAAAAACAGATTCAAAATCCTTGGCGTACTGTTGTTTTTTCGCTTCTGACGCGTCATCTGCGATTTTCGTCTGTTCCAGCGGTATTGACTGTTGAACTGCTCCGGTCGATATTAAATTGGCGATATCCATTAAATCGTTCCTACATTATTTCCAGCTTGGCCTGAAGGGCGCCGGCTTTTTTCAAAGCGTGAAATATTGCTATAAGGTCTGTCGGTGTCGCTCCTATCGCGTTAAGAGTATTGGCAAGTTCCGCAACGGTAACTGTCCGGGGCACAGGAATCAGGACACCTGATTTTTCTTTAACGGCTATGTCTGTGGCCTGAGTAACCTCTGTCGTCGCATGCTCGGTAAATGGCGTCGTCGGCTGAGAAACCTCATCCCTTTCTCTTATTTTTATGGTCAGGCTGCCCTGGGAAATCGCCACAGACGATATACCGACGTTTTCGCCCACCACAATAGTGCCGGTGCGCTCGTTAACAACCACTATTGCAGGAACGTCCACTTTGACTTCGGGCTTTGTAATATTGTCAATAAATCCTGCTATACCTTCCTGGCTGATTTCATTCGGGACTTTAACTCTGATAGTACCGGCATCGATTGCTGCGGCGCTATCGGGATAAATTTGATTAATGATTTTGCTGATTTGCGCAGCAGTTGAAAAATCCACATTTCTAAGATTAAGTGTGACAAATCTCTGGTCTGCAATATATTCGACAAAAGTAGCTATTTCTTCTTGTTCAACCGTTGCGACCGCCTCTCCAGCCGCCTGATGATTTTTTGTAATTGAAGCTTTATCTCCGGATGCTGTCCAGCCCGCAATCGAAACCGCGCCCTCGGCAACGGCATACACCTGGCCGTCGAGCAAACTTTTACCATCAAGACCTTTTAAAAGTGTGGGCAGAAGTCTTCCGCCTTGAAGACTTTTGGCATCACCCATAGAAGAAACAGTAACAGAAATTTGTGACCCAACACGGGCAAATGGCCCCAGTTCTGCTGCAACTGCCACTAACGCAACATTTTTGCCGGTAAAATCGGTAGGAGTAAGAACCTGTCCCGCATCTTTAAGTATATTCGCAAGCATCTGTTGTGATGGCAGTGAGCTGTCGCCGGTACCAGCCAGTCCTACGACAAGTCCAATGCCGGTAAGCGGGTTGCCGCGAATCCCCTGGATATCAACGACATCCTTTATTCGCTGACATTGGGCAATTTTGACCACACTTAGCAGAATTACGAGTAAAAGAATTAATCGAGATTTCATAAGCTTACACTTTCAAAATAGTCGTATAGTATTTCATAGTTA
This sequence comes from Sedimentisphaerales bacterium, assembly GCA_049691175.1. Lineage (GTDB taxonomy): Bacteria > Planctomycetota > Phycisphaerae > Sedimentisphaerales > UBA12454 > JAPLMW01. The sequence goes on along the minus strand of JBAVNP010000269.1, from coordinate 3,687 downwards.
GAACGGCCAGAAAATATCGAATATTCTCCCAAGCCAGCCTGGTTTGCTAAAATCTGCAGCAATGCCTGTATTTCGCGTTATGATAGAAAAGTTCGCGACCTGTTCGCTCTTGATAGTATTGTTATACGCAATATCGCTTGGCCTCACTATTCCGCTTATTTGAATAACCTGTTTATCACCTGCAATTTCCCGGCTGCGGGTTCCCAAAACTACCAGATTATTATTTGGCATAATATCCACAACCACTACGGTGATTGAATCAGTAAAACTGCGGTCATCTTTATAATCTGCCTTGCTATCCAGCGTATTGCTGGATTCAGCATTCATACTGATGCCGGGCATTCTCGGTAGATAATTATTGGTAACTGCACCACTTGGAGTGGAAGATACGATTCCCAGTTGTCCGTCGAAATCAACGCTTCTTGCGGTTTCTTTACTTAAATTTCTATTTTGCTTGTTATCAACCTTACTTTTTTCGCTAACAATGATGGTTAAAACGTCGCCTATATGGCGTGCTTTGTCGTCAGCGTACAAATCTTTTTTGTTCTGGTCTCTTTTGGCCCAGATGGAATTTGCCTGCGAACGGTCTACAGCACAAAAAACAAAAAAGATTAAGATAAACGAAAAAATTATTCTTTTATTCATTGTTTCACCTTTTAAAAAACTGGTTCCACGCTTCCATCTTCATTGACTTTAGCCATAATTATTCGCTGTGAGCTTACATTTTGCACTTTTATATATTCGCCGAGATGTCCATCCTGCAAAGCTCTTCCGATGGCTGTAACAAGAAGCCCAAGCCTGTCAAATTTAATAACAACAGTTTGATTCCGCTGCAGCAGAACAGGGGGATTGACAGGACCTGCCATACCCGTGGAGATTACAGTATTTGTCGGTAATTGACGTTTGGCCTCTAATCCATACGGTGCAGTCCAGTTTGCGGGCTCAGGATAAATTGAAACAGTATTTTCTATCGTTACATTTTCGGGGCTGATAATTGTTCCTGCCGGAATGTCAACCTGTGTTACCGCTCTGCGGCAGTTATATTTCAGGCTGAATATTACTTCACGCGTTCCTATTTCTTTATCATCGGAAAGAACGGAAATAATAACTTTTGCCTGATGTTTTATATTGCTCATTGCAAGAGAGGAAGAGAATTTTATGTTATCGTTGCCATCTATGATTAAATCCTGCGGTGTTTGTATAACATTATATTGACAAATCGAAACCTCCGCCGGCGGGTTGTTTTTCAAAAAGACCAGTGCCTTTTCTACGAATTCGTCGCCCTTGATAATTTGATATTGCTGGAATACTGTTATTTGTTCCGCACCAGTTAATGTCACTTGAGATGCAGGGATTCCGCTGCAGGCCAATCTGCTGAGTATTATTGCTCTGTCAACGGTAATTTTTTGACCCGGCGCTGAAATATACCCCAGGGCGACCTTCTCTGCCTTGGCCGCAAGCGATTCATCGCCCCGTATTATGGCTACCTGCCCAAGATTCGGAGTATTGCTTTCGATAGTAGTCTCGCTTGGCAGATAAATCTGTAAAGCAGAACTGTTTTGTTCAGTATTGGCGTTGCTGCCGGCGGGTATCAGCAAAAAAACCGTTAAGATAATGCTAATTGTCATATTTTTCATAGTCAACCCTTGTTTAAATGCTTGCTATTTGTATTGCATTTCGGAGCATCTCATCGCCGGCCTTTATTGTGCGGGAGTTTACTTCGTAAGCCCGCTGGGCAGTGATAAGATTGACAAGTTCGGTTACCATTTGCACATTGGATTTTTCCAGGAATCCGGACTGAATGGCGCCGAATCCGTTTGCTCCGGCTGTGCCGGTCGTGGCGGCGCCGCTCGCTGCGGTCTCAGCCAGCAGGTTGTCTCCTTCGCTCGAAAGGCCTGCCGGATTGGGAAATCTGGCCAGTTGAATAGTTCCCACAGTTGACGTTCCGGAAGTTGTAGTAACATTGACACCGCCGTCGGGAGCAATAGAAACACCTATGACGTCTGTTGGGATGCTGATAGCGGGGGATATTGCATATCCGGTCGTTGTAACTATCTGTCCATCAGGTCCCTTTTGTAATGTGCCGTCGCGCGTATATTTTGTGGTGCCGTCCGGCATAGTTACCTGCAGAAAACCATCCCCTGCGATAGCTATATCCAATGACTTGCCGGTATTAACAAACTCGCCATTTGTAAAAACTTTTTCTGTAGATGCCGGGCGGACGCCGCTTCCTATTTCCAGGCCGCTGGGAGATTTCATTCCTGAAGCTATTTCTGTGCCGGCTTCCCTCATTTTTACATAAAGCAAATCCTGGAAATCAATCTGACTTCGTTTAAAGCCCGTAGTATTGATGTTGGCAAGATTATTAGCTGTCACGTCCACCATCATCTGCTGGGCGCTCATGCCCGTTGCCGCAGTAGCGAAAGCTTTTAACATGATTTTACTCCTTTATTTTCATTTTATAAGTTCTATGTTAGTAATTAATTTTCAGCCCATAGCTACGTTCATAAGACTCTTTGAAGTATCGCTGCCAATCATCATAGATTTCATATTTGCCTCATAAAGCCTGCTCACCATTATCATATCTACCAGCTCTTCGACCATTTGAACGTTGGAGCCTTCCTGATAACCCTGTTTCACAATTAAATTCGTAGTCGGCTGGGGTTCTATGCCATCAGGTGCCTGGAAACAATTGAGACCGGCCGCAATAAGGTTGCTTTCATTATCTTTGAAATCCACGAGTTTGAATTTTCCTATCGCTGTCCCTGCCGCACTGACGGCGCCGTTACTTGAAACGCTTACTTGCGAAAGTCCAACATCGGATGGTATGGAAATTGGTCCGGCTTCACCTGCTACAATCCTGCCCTCAGAATCGACTATTTGTCCATTTTGGTTCAGGTGGAACATTCCATTACGGGTGTAAAGCGGCCCGTCTTGTGTTTCTACTACAAAGAAACCCTTGCCGCATAAAGCAAAATCCAGTGTTCGGCCGGTTTCTACAAAACTGCCCTGTGAAAAATCAAAAGCTGTATGCAAATCAGCTTCGCTGGTGATTTCCAAATTCGTTCCTGTTTCCTGAGCCGTGAGGAGTTTTGAAAATGAGTTGCATCTGCGTTTGTATCCGACTGTGCTTACATTGGCCAGATTGTGAGCAATAATATCAAATTCACGAGTTAGTCCGTCAATTGTCGAACTAATCTGGGCAGTAATCTCCGGCATTTTAGAATCCTTAAATATTCATACGTACCGGAGGATGTCCCCCGGCATTTTCTGAAGTCGGTACATTTTTATTTTGTTCTCTTAGACCCAGTGAAGCGGCATTAGCAGCTTGAATTAAGCAATCAATATCTGAATCACGCAGGTCTGTCAGTTCAATCGCCATTGACAATCTTTCCGACGTATTTTCCGTGCGCCTGACCTCGCCTATTTCTTCTATTATTCCAACATCTTCTATTATTCTCGATACTATAGTAGTAACTACAGTGTCTTCATCGTTTTCAGGGTTTTTGATTAAATTTCGCTCTTTTTCTCTGTCTAATTCAAACATTATCAGCACCCTGTCGCCTATCTTGACTTCTATAGAAGCCTCGATGCGTAAACCAGGTCCGCCCAATTCCGTAACTACCGCAGGTACAAATTGCAGCGGCCTTAAAAGAGTGTCCGGAAAATCCTGAGCCATTTCGCCGG
>JBAVNP010000268.1:0-3329 GCA_049691175.1 Sedimentisphaerales bacterium | reverse complement strand
AGATAACGCCGCAAATCTGGTCGTTTCAGAATTAACGATTTATCGTCCAATTTTTTTCCAATCAATGTTTCTCAGGGCTTTAAAAATCTTTTGCCCGATTATGAATTTTTTCATATTAGTTTTATTGTCGAAAGGCACTGTTGCAATAATCTTAACCTTGCCTAATTTATTTATGATTTCAGCGTTGGTTTTTTCGGCGATGTTTTTAGTTTTCTCATCATAACCATTAATTATAACGCCTGCAAGCAAAAGTCCTGCACGCCGAATGGTATCAATAGTCAGCAGTGTATGATTTATTGTGCCGAGTTTCGATCTTGCTACGACGATGACAGGTAATTTGAAAGCTTTTGCGAGAGCAAGCACATCAATATTTTTTGTGATTGGCACTTTTATTCCGCCTATACCTTCAACAATGACAAAATCGCTTTTTTTGCAAATTTGTTTATAAGCGGCAGCGATTTTTCGGAAGTCAACTTTTCTATTTTCTGCTTTTTCGCAGGCAAACGGCGCCGCGGGTATTTTGAATTTTACAGGATTGATTACATCGAGACTGAATTTGCTCTTGGCACAGCAAGCAAGGAACTTCGCATCTTTGCTTACAAGACCCTGTTTTGTCCTTTTGCAGCCCGTTGCAATGGGTTTAAATACGCCGATGTTTTTGCCTTTCCTTCGACCTTGCTCAGGACAGGTTTGTGAAAGAATTTTAGCAATCGCCCCTGTGATTAGTGTTTTGCCGACATCGGTATCAGTGCCGGTGATAAATAAACCTTTATGTTTGGGGAAGTTTAAATTCATTTTTATTTTACAATTTTCGGCAAATCGTTTTTGATTGTGTCGTAAACGATATCTAATAATTGCCGCAGTAAAGGCAAATCAATCGCAACTGGCGGCATAAGAACAATTACATCACTCAGTGGTCGTATCATTGCACCTTTGGGTTTCATAGCATCGCAGACTTTTGCGCCTATCAAGTTTTCATAAGGGAAAGATTCTTTGGTTTTCTTGTCTTTTACAATCTCAATTCCTGCCATTAAGCCGCACTGTCGGACATCGCCGACATAATCCAAAAGCGAAATTTTTTTGAAATAATCGGCAATCAAATTTATTTTCGCAGGCAGCGATTCGATTATTTTGTTTTCCTGGAAAAGTTCAAGCGAGGCAATCGCGGCGGCACAGGCTAACGCATTGCCGGTGTAGGTATGGCCGTGGAAAAATGTCTTAAATTCAGCAGGCTCGCCCAAAAAAGCGTCAAAAAGCTCTTGTGTTGTAAGTGTAGCTGCCAGCGGGAGATAGCCGCCGGTGATTCCCTTGGCAAGGCACATAATATCAGGCTGGACATCCTCATTTTCGCAGGCAAACATCTTTCCCGTCCTGCCGAAACCGGTTGCGACCTCATCGGCTATTAGAAAACAGTCGTATTTTTTTGTAAGCCGGCGAACGCCTTTTAAAAAACCTTTCGGATGAACAATCATTCCCGCAGCGCCTTGGACGAGCGGCTCAACGATAACCGCTGCGATATTTTCAGGATTTTTTTTCAAAAGTTCTTCAATTTTATCGAGAGTAAATTGTCTGCACTGCTCAGCAGTTCCATTGAAGCGATATGGAAAAGGCGCGGGCGCAAAAAAGGTGTCAAAAAGCATCGGCTTGAAAATCGAATGAAACAACTCGATTCCGCCGACGCTTACAGAGCCGATTGTATCGCCGTGATAAGACTCGCCCAGTGCGATAAATTTGTCGCGTTTCTGTCCTTTATTGTGATAATACTGATATGCGATTTTCAAAGCGATTTCAACGCTTGTTGCGCCGCTGTCGGAATAAAAGACTTTTTTCAACCCGTTAGAAACATCCTGTTTTTGGCGCTGCCCCGGTAGAGCGGGGTCAGGCGTTTTTAATTTGTTGTTTCTAACGGGTTTCAGATTTTTCGGCCCATTCGGCAGGCTCAGGGCAGGCGCAACAGCGATAAGTTTTTCAGCAAGTTCGATTGATTTTGTCTGGGCAAGGCCCAAAAGGGTACTGTGTGCGATTTTATCAAGCTGTCCTTTTATCGCGTCATCGATTTTTTTGACTCTGTGGCCGTGAACATTGCACCAAAGACTGCTTACGCCGTCGATATAGCGATTTTCTTCAGTATCGATTAAATAAAACCCATCGCCCGATTCGATAATAACCGGCTCAGAGGCGAGCCAGGTCTTCATCTGCGTAAACGGATGCCAGAGATATTCCTTATCAAGACTGATTAACTTTTCAGTTCCGGGATTCATTATTTTTTGATGCGGTGAAATTCGCTGGCGTCTTTGTCTTTAAAAAGTTCCGCTTTTTTATCATTACCGTATTTGAGTATAAACTTTTGAAGTTCTTTAGTTGACGCCGTGAGGACAATACCACTATTATCATCTCCAAGTCTTTCGTGTTTTACGGCATTCGGTTTGGATTTTAGCAGCTTATCTGTCCCATCCGGATTCATCGAGCAAAGTTTTAATGAATCTTTCGATAATTCTATCTTCATAAAAGAATGTGTAGACAAAAGATGAGATTTGTAGAAATCGTTTTCTATCATATTCGGTTCGCTGGGATAAATATCCAGATACATAGTATTTCCAAGTTTGCCGAGACCTGCGATAAATTTGCCTGATTTACCGTCTTTGTCGATATAAATACATTCATAATCTTTAGTTTTTGTCTCTCGGAATTCAAAGGTCTCATTGGGTTCAGTCGAGGCCCAGCTGCCGATGAGATCATTGTCGAAAATCAGGTCGTTTTCGGTAAAAAGCGGATGCAGGGAAGGCACGCAGCCGCCTAAAATAAGGACCAGCGTGTAAAATGCGATGACTTTAAGTTTACTTTTCATAATATATCTCCTTAAAAATTGATTTGCAAAACGCGTTTAATAACGCAATTATTATAGTTATGCAGCAGGCAAATGAAAAGGATAAATTCACTGCCGAAAGGCAGGCAATGGTTCGCAGGCATTTAAAAGGCCGCGATATTACCGACCCCGCTGTTTTGAGGGTGATGGCCGATGTGCCAAGAGAAAGGTTCATTCCCGCTGAGCATCTCGAAGGGGCTTACTATGATGGTCCCTTGTCAATCGGGTATGGCCAGACAATAAGTCAGCCGTATATTGTCGCTTTAATGACACAGGAATTGAAAGTCGATAAAAATAGCGAAGTGCTTGAAATAGGCACAGGCAGCGGTTATCAGACCGCGATACTTGCGGAACTTGCGAAAGAAGTTTATACAATTGAAAGAATAGAACATCTTACTTTAAACGCACAGCGGATTCTGGCGGAAATGAATATAACAAATGTAAAATTCCATACAGGCGACGG
>JBAVNP010000267.1:0-8642 GCA_049691175.1 Sedimentisphaerales bacterium | reverse complement strand
GATATACATATCCGGCACCGACTGCCATACCTGCAAGATGGGCCGCATCGCCGCCGGCATTGACTGCACCTATGAAGATGCTGACAATATAAATAAATGTAAAAATTACCGCTGCACGGCGGATAGGAACAGGAAATATAAATAAAATCACCACAAACTGAGGAAACAATATTGCGCAGGCTGCAAATACTCCAAGTATTGCGCCGGAGGCGCCGATAAGAATATCCGGTGCAGTTATGCCCAGTGCTGTAAGGAGCAGATAACAAACTCCGCCCGCAACACCGCAAACAAGATAGAAAATCAGAAACTTTTTGCCGTGCCAGAACCGCTCAAGTGTCGGACCAAGAAAATACAGACCCATCATATTCATAGCCAGATGCCACAAGGTCGTAGGGTCGTGCAGAAACTGATAACTAATTAATCGCCAAATCTGAGAATAACGGGCAAAAGAGGTCGAATCGACACTGAACCATTCGTAAATAAACCTGCCGACAGGTTTTACGATAATACACAGCAGAAATATCCCGACATTCAGCATCAGAAGCCATTTAACGACAGGCGTTAACTGCGGCAATCTGAACTGCATCTGCGGAGGGCCTGCCTGCTCCTCGTATTCAGGCCGGTAATAATCCCTGTCGTAAATACCCATAAATTGTCCCAAAATTATTGTTTTATCGACGCTTCTCTTATAATATCGGAAAAACCGTGGTTTATTCAATCGGAAAATTTTAAATGAGTAGCTTTGATTTTATAAAAGAACAGCTAAACCGGCTCCGGCAGGACAATCTTCTGCGAAAACTGCTAAGCATCGATTCTGCCGCAGGGCCTGTGATTCGGGTCGGAAACGCTGAAAAAGTGCTGTTTTGCAGCAATAATTATCTCAATCTGGCAAATAATCCGCTAATTTCCGCTGCCGCCAAAGAAGCGATGGATAAATTCGGCCTCGGCTCAGCCGCATCAAGACTTATCAGCGGAACAATAAAACCGCATATCGAACTGGAAGAAAAATTAGCTCAAATGTTCGGCAAACAAGCTGCTCTTGTTTTTCCGACAGGATATATGACAAATCTTGCCGTTTTGCAGACAATCCCGCAAAAAGGAGACCTTTTGCTTTTAGATAAGCTCGACCACGCCTCCATTATCGATGCCGCAAAAGGCAGCGAAGCCCAGTTTAGGACATATCATCGGACACAGTTTGACAAGATTGAAAATTTTCTCTCATCTGATAAATACAACCGTAAATTTATCGTTACAGAAACCATTTTCTCAATGGATGGTGATTTTGCAGAACTGAAAAAACTTGTCGAACTGAAGAAAAAATATAACGCATATTTAATTGTCGATGAGGCTCACGCCTTCGGCTGTATGGGCGAAACCGGTGCAGGCCTTGCGGAAGAGCTTGGTCTCCTGAATGAAATCGATATAGTCATCGCGACATTGAGCAAGGCCGCAGGCTGTATGGGCGGTTTTGTCGCAGCGGATAAATGCGTAATTGACTATCTTATAAACACGGCAAGACCGTTTATTTATACAACGGCGCCGCTGCCTGCGAATTCCGCTGCCGCTCTTTGCGCGATTGAAATAATCAAAAATGCAGGAGACAGAAGAAAAAGATTAAAAGAAAATGCCGATTACTTGCAGGAGAAACTGAAAAAACTCGGCCTTGATACAGGTCAAAGCAGCAGCCATATAATCCCTGTAATTATAGGCGACAATAAAAAGACGCTTGAGATTTCAAATAAACTTTTCGAGAAGGGATTTTTAGTAGTAGCGATTCGTCCGCCGACAGTCGCGCCCGGAACAGCGAGACTGCGCATTTCCGTCCAGTGCGACCATACAAAAGAACAAATAGATTCTCTTTGCAAAACGTTAGATGTGGTAATTCGCGGCTAATTTGGGGCGGGAAATTTATCCTGCTTCATTTTGGCGAAGAGCCATATAAGCAAAATGTTCGCAATCACAAGCATAATACTTAAATTCTGCGAAACTGTCAGGCCGTCGGCGCCATAAGGATTATCGTCCCGCAAAAACTCAATAAAAAATCTCATCGAGCCGTAAATTATAAACATCAGGGCAAATGTAACGCCGCTCCTGAAAAAAAACGGCGCCTTTGCCCCGCTTTTTTGCAGTTTGATTCCTTTCTTACGGTGAAGATAAAGCAAAATAGTAGCCACAAGGGCACAAAAAGATTCAAAAATCTGCGTCGGCCAAACCGGCAGACAGCGAAATGGCCCTTCTGTAACCTCGAATCTTTGCTGAGGAGTTAATCTATCAAACGGCTTCAAATAAAAAGCATTGTCTTCATTTACATAGTCAAAAAAATCTGCCGGCAAATCAAAATAAGGTTTTAATCTATATCTTTCGGCATTCGGCCTGACCTGACTCTGATAGGCCAGCGAACCATAAGGAAAACGCACTGAAATAAAAGAATTCGTCGGCCTGCCGAAACAGCAGCCGTTAAGAAAACAGCCGATTCTGCCGAAAACAAGAGCCAGCATCAAACCTACGCCAAGAATATCAAGATAGCGCCTTACAGGCAGCTTTTTTGCCCACAGATAAACAACTATAATAAGAATTGCCAGCAGGACTCCGCCGAGAAGTTCTAACCCGCCATTCCAGACTGCGAACATCTCGGCAATTCCTCTGCCCCTGAACTGCGGCCAGTAATGAATAACGTAAAAAATCCTCGCGCCCGCGACGCCGGCAATAAGCGAATATAGTGCCGCGGTCGTTACGTGCTCGGCGTTTTCGCCCATACCGCGCGACAGTCTGCGGATAATATATATCGCCGCGATAAAACCGCAGACCATCATCACGCCGTAAGTTTTGACCGTAAGTTCGGTGAACGGAATCCTGAAAAGTTCCGGATGCATATTTAAAGCGTTTCTTTAATGCCGTTTAATTCGTCAACCATAACGACTTTAGGCCTCATATGCCTTGCGTCAGCAGGCTCAAGATACGCAAAACTCATCACAATCACCTTATCCCCCTTCTTCATAAGCTTTGCGGCTGCGCCGAGAATAGTTACCTTCCCTGACTTTGCCGGTTCAGGCACAACGTATGTCTCGAGACGCGCGCCGTTGGTTACATCGGCAACAAGCACAAGTTCATAAGGCACTATGCCGGATTCTTCCAATAGCGCAGCATCTATTCCGATGCTTCCGGGATAATCTATAAGTGCATCTGTAACTGTCGCCCGATGAATCTTGCTCTTTAATATCTTAATCAGCATAACTTCACCTGAAAAATAAAAAAACAAAAGTTCATTGTATTCTAAACATCAACTAAACAATTGTCAATCAATCGAGTTTTGCCGATTTTGGCCGCAACAGCAATCAGAACTTTGCCTTTTACTCGACTAACATCTTCGAGTGTTTTCGCATCGACAATTTTTATATAGTCGATTTTAATCTGTCTGCTGATTTTGAGAATTTTTTTCATCTGGCTGACCAGCGTTTTGCTCCTTCGCTCACCAGCCGCGATGAAAACCTCCGCCTCCTGCAGAGCGGCATACAACAATGCCGCATCTTTTCTCTCCTTCGATTTTAAATACGCGTTTCTGCTGCTCATCGCAAGCCCGTCTTTTTCACGAACAGTCGGACAGACAACAATTTTTAACGGCATATTCAAATCAGCGGCCATCCGCTGTATAACAATTGCCTGCTGAGCGTCCTTTTGGCCGAAAAAAGCAATATCCGGCCCAACGATATTGAAAAGTTTGCTGCAAACAGTAGCAACGCCTCTGAAATGCCCCGGCCTGCTTTTGCCGCACAAAAATTCACTTAATTTTTCAACATTAACCCAGGTAATATTCTCTTCGGGATACATTTGTTTAACTGTCGGCGCAAAAACAACATCAACCCCCAGCTTCCTGCAGGCATTTATATCTTTTTTAAACGGACGCGGATATTTAGCAAGGTCCTCGCCGGGGCCGAATTGCGCAGGATTTACAAAAATACTTACAACTACAAATTTTGTCTGCTTTTTAGCGGCTCTTATGAGCGAAAAATGGCCTTCGTGCAGAGCGCCCATCGTCGGCACTAACCCGATTTTTTTGCCTGCCGATTTAGCTCTTGAAATAATTTTTCTTACCCTGTCTATTGTTTTAACAATTTCCATCTTTTCAGTCCCGCCCAATATAATAATTAATCTTCCTGCCGATTGCTTCGATTTCCTGTTTCTGCCGAAAATCAACTGCACCGGCATCTATCGTTATCACCGGACAGCGATTAAACGTCTCGACCTGTCCTGAGTCTGTCGAATGGAAGAGTTTTTCGTAGCCGATACGAAGCTTTTCAAGAAAACCTAAATCAATACCCTGCTCATACGGACGGCTGCGTTTTTTTATCCGCTCAAGAGCCTTTTGCGGCGGAACTTTAAGATATATCGCCAATGCCGGCTCGGCAACTGTTTTAGTCATAACAGTATTGACTTTTCTGTATATCTCAAACTGCACCGCGTCGAGCCAGAGACGGGCGTAAATCATTTCCTTGTCCATTATATAATCGCTTACGGCAACATCACGGCCGGTGAAACTGTCAGGCTTTAACTGGTCACACTGACTCAATAAGAAAAACATCTGGCTGTCGAGAGCAAGAGATTTTTGGCCCGCGTAAACCTTCGACAAAAAAGGATTGGCATCATAAGCCTCTTTTATCAGCCTAAAGCCGAATAAATCTCTTAAACCTTCTGCAAGAGTGGTTTTACCTGCGCCGATTACGCCCGCAATCGAAATAAGCTGCGGATGATTCTCGTCAAAATAAAAATCTCTGCCGTTTAATCTGCTATAAAGAACAGAAACGCTCTCTTTAAGCACCGGATGAACAAGCTGCGAGTCAATTTCGCAAAGACCTTTCAGCACAAACGACCTCAAATGTATCTGTCTGTGCGGTATAACAAGATTTTTTTTATGGACAGTCTTATTGCCGAACAAAAGTATATCGAGGTCGATTGTTCTTGATGACCATTTTTCGCCTGCCCTGAGCTTGTCGAATGGGTTAGATTCTTTTCTGCCCAGTTTAGTTTCAATCTTTTTTAAGATTTTCAGCAGACTGACGGCCTTTAGATTTGTTTTTATTTCAGCGACGCAGTTCAGATAATCCCGCTGTTTATTTCCTGTCAGCGGTTTTGTTTCGATTACGCTGCTTGTGCGGAAAAGTTTTATATGTTTGTCGGCGGCAACTGCATCAAGCGCCTTGTTTATATTCTTTTCCCTGCTGCCTAAGTTACTGCCAAGGCCGATATATACTGTTGTCTCACCGGACATCTGTCTTCCTTTACAGTTTTTTAAAGCGTTCCATCGCTTCTGCCACATTTGCGGGATTGCCGAATGCGCTTAATCGAACAAAACCTTCTCCTGCTGCGCCGAATCCGCTGCCGGGAGTACAGACAACATTTGCTTTGTCGAGAAGATAATCAAAAAATTCCCATGAAGTCATTTTGTTTTGTGTTTTGAGCCAGACATACGGGGCGTTAATGCCGCCGTAAACTTCGAAGCCTAATTTTTTAAGTGTGCCGACAATAATCGCGGCATTTGACATATAAAGCTCTATGACTTTGCGAACTTGTTTCCTGCCCTGCTCAGTGTAAACCGCCGCCGCTGCCGCCTGCGAAATGAAACTGGCACCGTTGAATTTCGTACAGTGTCTTCTGTTCCATATTGGATTTATCTCGATGGCTTTGCCGTCGGATGTCCAGGCTTTCAATTCTTTAGGAACGATGGTAAACGCGCATCTTAGTCCGGTAAAACCTGCCGTCTTGCTGAAACTGCGAAATTCAATCGCAACCTGTTTTGCTCCTTCAATCTCATAAATCGAGTGAGGGATAATATTATCGGAAATAAACGCCTCATAAGCGGCATCAAACAAAATTATCGCTTTATTTTTTTTCGCGAAATCGACCCATTTTTTAAGCTGCTCTTTTTTAGCAACCGCACCGGTGGGGTTATTGGGAAAGCATAAATAAATCAGGTCAACCTTCTGGGCAGGCAATTCAGGCACGAAATTATTATCGGCCGTAGCGGGCATATAAACTATTCCCGTAAACCGTCCATTTTTGTCGGCTTTTCCGGTTCTGCCGGCCATTACATTGGTATCAACATAAACAGGATACACAGGGTCGGCTACAGCAATTACGTTATCAATTCCGAAAATTTCCTGTATGTTGCCTGTATCGCATTTTGCACCATCGCTGACGAAAACCTCTGTCCTTTCGAGACTTACGCCTCGGCCTTTGTAATCATTGGCAATTATCGCATCTATCAGAAAATCATAGCCCTGCTCAGGGCCATATCCTTTAACTCCGTCTCTGCTGCCCATCTGGTCAACGGCACGGTGCATAGCCTCGATAATTGCGCCAGGTAGCGGCTCTGTAACATCGCCAATTCCAAGTCTGATAATCTTTGCGTCAGGGTTTTTTGCCGAAAATGTTTTTACCCTGCGGGAAATTTCCGGAAAAAGATAGCCAGATTGTAGCTTAAGGTAATTTTCATTAATTTTAATCATAGCTGTTTCATTAAAGTCAATAAAATGAACAAGTTATATTATGGAAAAAACAAGCCGATATATCCTGCGATATCGCAGAAAGTGTAAGCTAAATTACAGACAGTTTAAGCGACTGTCAATAAATAACGGAAGTTCTTTTGTTAAAAAGGCTTGTTGAAAGAGTTGTAATGGCATTTTTATCTTGCAATATGATTAAAGGTCTGATAGAATTTACTCGCCATTTGGGGTTCAAGGAGGAAGGAAATTTTGTTGCTCGTGCCGGCGGATTTTTGCCGGGTTTAGGGCCGCAGGATTTAACGCTGGGTTTACGGACAAACCTAAAAACGATTCAGCCTGAATTTAAGTAATGCGCATAAACTATAAATTTTGACAGGACTTCAAAATGTTTGAGGAAAAAAAATTTAAAGGTTATTTAAATTTGTCAGGACGGAGCAAATTTATGAACAGGAAAATTACATTCTGCTTAATCATAACGTTTCTTTTAACTACCTTCGCAGCGGCAGATAATATCAGTGTGCCTTCAGGACCGATGCCTTCGTATCCTACAATCGAATTGGCAATCGCCGCTGCAGGCCCTACCGATACAATCCTGGTTGCCGACGGTAATTATACACCCTTTAGTCCAGATGGTTACGACTTTGGCGGAAAAGATATTGAGCTAAAAAGTGTGAATGGGCCGCAAAATTGCATCATCAACTGCAACAACGCCGGACGCGCATTTTACTTTCATAACGGCGAAACACCGGCCGCGAGCGTTGAAGGCTTTACTATCAAAAATGGCAGCTCATATTACGGCGGCGCGATAGAATGTGAAATAGATTCTTCGCCGACTATCTACAACTGTATAATAACAAACAATGCTGCTGTTTACGGCGGTGCTATAGACTGCTTCTATTCCTCGCCTGTTATTGAAAACTGCATTATAACCAGCAATACATCCGATTTTGATGGCGGAGCTATAGAGTGTGAAATTGAATCATCGCCCGTAATAAAGAACTGTCTTATCATAAACAATACGGCAGGGATATACGGCGGCGCGATAAACTGCTACGATACGTCTTCGCCCAGGATTAAGAACTGCACAATCGCCAGTAATACAGGCGATGCGAACCTTGGTGGTATTTATGCCGACGGCACAAGCGGTCCCGCGATAAAAAACTCCATCCTCTGGAATAACGGCGACGACATCTATGGCACAACAGACGTCAATTATTCCTGCATTCAGGATGGCGACGCCGGAACAGGCAACAATATAAGCACAGACCCGATATTCAGAAGAGGTCCTTATCCCTCTGACGGCAATTATTATTTGAGCCAGATTGATGCCAATCAGCTTTCAGACAGCAATTGTATCAACACCGGCGACAGCAACGCCGCAGATGTTTTCGGCGGCAGCAATTCATCAATTACAACAAGAACGGACAATGTCCCCGATTCAAATATCGTGGATATGGGTTTCCATTATCCGGCCGGTGCCGAGGCCAATTACGTGCTTATCACCCTTGTTGACCCGAATGGAAACTACGGCACGATAGACCCGTGTCTTCCTGCTCCCGGCCAAATCTGCAAGCAGTTTGCAGAAGTGCGCCTGCATGCAGTTCCCGATGTGAATTGCCACGTTGTAAAATGGACTGGAACAGACGACGACAATTCAACAGATGTCAATAACATAGTTACAATGGATGCCAATCATACTGTAATTGTTAAATTCAGCTCAATATTAACCTATAAACTTACAACTTATGCTCTTGACGCCAATGGTTCAATCGACGATTACAACGCACAGCCTTTTGTCCAGCACACTGTGGTCGATATAAATGCACATCCAATTCCCGGCTACGTAGTAAAAAAATGGTTCAAAGGCAATACCGCAACTTTCGACATCAATGATGCTAATATTGCTTATGACCCATGCAGCAGCAATCCTTGTACCTTACCTGTAGCAATGGAGTCGGATACTACTGTAGCCGTCCAATTTGAGCCGAACTCGATAAAACATTGGTTCACCCCCCTTGTTGTCGGCGGACTCGGCGGACACGGAGCAATCGACCCAAACATACATGCCCGCTATCCGGAAGGAATGATTGTCCAACTCAAAGCAATACCGGCCTACGGATACAAGGTTAAACAATGGACAGG
>JBAVNP010000266.1:0-6914 GCA_049691175.1 Sedimentisphaerales bacterium | reverse complement strand
AATAAGTGCAGACTTCAGTCGTGATAGTGAAGCCCGGAGGCACGGGCACACCGAGGCTTGCCATTTCGGCAAGATTCGCTCCCTTGCCGCCGAGGAGTTCCTTCATTTTCGCGTTACCTTCGGCCTTGCCGCCGCCGAAAAAGTAAACCATTTTCTTAGTCTTAGCCATTTCTGTAAATCTCCTTAAAAAATGCCGTTACAGGCTGTTAAACGAAATTGCATTGTATAAAAAAGAGGCGGATAAGTATAAGGATTGTTAAGACCGCTGTCAATTAAAAACAAGATACAGGGTTCAAGGAATAGGAGATAGAAAAAAGAGTCTAAATCGCCGGTCTTCTAACCTTCTTAACGCTCAAAAAACCGCTGACAACAGTAATCAAAACCGTGACGATATAAGTAATGGCCGTGAACCACTGTCCCCATAAGGGAGTTTCAACGTGCGCCATCTTTATAATTACCGTGCCGACGGCAAATGTCTGGACAAGCATTTTCAATTTGCCACTGATTGTTGCGGGAAATTTTATACCTTTAGCCTCGCTCCAGTGCCGCAGGATAGTAACAAACGCTTCTCTTGCGATAATTATTCCTGCAAAGCCCCACTGAACAATAGCATTCTGAGCCTTTGTAAAATCAAACAGTGTAGGCTGGCCAATGATAGCAAAAACTATGAATGAACCGCAAATAAGAACTTTGTCCGCGATAGGGTCAACCATTCTGCCGAACTTGCTTGCGACATTCAACCTTCTTGCGGCAAGACCATCAAATAAATCGGTCAGGGCAGCAATGACAAAAATTACGAAAGCAACATCAAGATAAAAAGACGTGTCCCTGCCGGCTGCCAGTTTTGGTTCAAAAAAGACCATCGTCAGAAAAACCACCGACAGCACAAGTCTGCCGCCCGTCAGGATATTCGGAATCTGCTTTAGCATAGGATATGGGATATAGAATATAGAGAGCAGGAGTGAAAATCAAATCCTTTTAAGCAACAAATCATACTCCGCAAAGCCGGTGATTTGGGCCTTTATGAAACTGCCGGGCGGGTTAGTGCAATCATTTATAAAGCAAACGCTGTCAATATGGGGAGCCTGGCCATAATATCTGCCTACAGCCGGTCGGCCGGGTTGGTTTTCATCAATCAAACATTCGATAATCTGCCCCTTTCGGGCCTTATTTTTCTCAAACACTATCTGCTGCTGAGCAAGCATTAGCTGCCGGCGTCTGTCCTCTTTGATGTCCTGAGGTATCCGGCCGGGCAACTGGGCAGCTTTTGTGCCTTCTTCAGGCCAGAAAACAAAACAACCCAGCGCATCAAAACAAGCCCATTTTATAAAATCCAGAAGTTCCGTGAATTGCTCGGTGGTTTCGCCGGGGAAGCCGACAATCACCGTTGTCCGCAGCACAATATCAGGAATATTTTTTCGCAGCCTCTCAATAAGTTCTGTAATTTTCTGTTTTGTATGAGGCCGGTGCATATTCTTCAGGATTTCATCGCTAATATGCTGTATCGGCATATCAATATAGTGAACCGTCTTTTTGCTTTTTGCGATTGCTTCAATAAGATTATCGCTAATACCAAATGGATTTAGATACATAAGTCTAATCCATTTGAGCTTTTC
The DNA here is from genome assembly GCA_049691175.1 of Sedimentisphaerales bacterium. Classification (GTDB taxonomy): domain Bacteria; phylum Planctomycetota; class Phycisphaerae; order Sedimentisphaerales; family UBA12454; genus JAPLMW01. The sequence continues at coordinate 5,298 of JBAVNP010000266.1, read as the reverse complement.
AATTTTCTCCAGTTCGCCAATAATTTTTACAAGACCGTCTTTTTCGCCCAAATCTTTCCCCCAGTTTGTGCTGTCCTGAGCGATAATGGAAAGTTCCACAGCGCTGGCATCGGCAAGCTGATTTGCCTCAACAACAATTTCGTTGAGCGGTTTGCTTCTGAATCTGCCCTTGATTGCTGGTATTGTGCAAAACGAACAACTCATATCGCAGCCTTCGCTGATTCTCAGATACGCCCAGTGCGAAGGATTTATCAGAAATCTATCGGTATCTTTCTGCGTTTTATTCACCCAATCAGCAGGACTGTCGTAAAATTTCACAGAAGAATCATTGAAAACGGTTTCAATCACGACTGCAATGTTGTCTCTTGCACCAAGACATACAACCGCATCTATTTGAGGGAATTTTTCAAGAAGTTTCCCCTTCGTTCTCTGGGGCAGACAGCCTGTGATGATAACTTTTTTTACTTTTCCTTTGCGCTTGCGCGTAAGGGCGCGAGTTATCGCCTCTGTCGCCTCGTCAACGGCCGGTTTTATGAAACCGCACGTATTGATTACCACAACATCGGCGTTGTCGGCATCGTAGTCGATTATGAAACCTGCCTGTGCAATCAGCGCAAGCATTTTTTCCGAATCGACGACATTCTTCGGACAGCCCAATGCAATGAAACCAACCGTAATCGGCCTTTGATTATTTTTATTTGCTATAGACACAACCGGCTTTCTTTCCTAAATTGGAGAACATATTATATTTATTTGCGTACAAAAAGCTATGAATGAATTTCAAAACGCGAAAAAGAAAAGGTTTACAAAGCAGATTTTAACAGCGGTTATTTTCCCGGTAGTCATTATCGGCGGCTGGTTCTATCCGGTCTTAGGTTATTTTATCCCGATTTGTATGATTGCGGGCATATCAATAGCGTTCTTTCGCGGACGAAAATGGTGCGACTGGTATTGCCCAAGAGGCAGCTTCTTCGATACCGCAGGAGAACAAGCAAGTCCGAATAAAGAAATCCCCGCATTTTTCAAGAGTCTGCCGACCAGAATCGCAATGCTGATGATTCTTATATCTATTATGACAGTTCAGATAATCAAGGTTTGGCCCGACCCGTATAAAATCGGAAAGGTCTTTGTCGTTCTGCTGACGGTTACCACAAGTATAGCCATTATTCTGGCTGTAATTTACCATCCGCGAGTATGGTGCTGTTTTTGTCCAATAGGCTCGATATCCAACTGGGCAGGCAAAGGGAAAAAACCGCTAAAGATAGATTCCGACCTTTGTATCGAATGTAAACTTTGCCATAAGGTCTGTCCGATTCAGGTCTCGGCTTATAAATTCAAAGGCAAAGGAATAGAGAAGGTGATGGACGGCGACTGCCTTAAATGCGGTCTTTGCACGGCCGCTTGTCCTAAAAAGGCATTAAGCTTATAAAAAGCTGCGTTCACTTCCTTTTGAACGCGAGGGTAAAAATATCCCTTTTCTCTTTCAGGTATTTCCTCTCGTAATTTGTGCCGACAAGTTCATTTTCGTTTGCCCCGGCAGGTTTGATAAATTCAACAGGTTTTAACTTTTCTGAAAAATTTTCAAAAACCTTCTGCATTTGCTCAAAATATTCGGCGTGGTCGGTGGCGATATTAATCAGGCCGCCTTTTTTAAGACATCGAATCATCTGCTCAACATTTTTTGCGCAGATAAATCTCCGCTTGTGATGCCGCTTCTTCGGCCAGGGGTCAGGAAAATAGACATGAAAACATTTAACAGAATTATCGTCGATATGCTCTGTTAAAAAAGACGCTGCTTCGGTTCGTATGAGACGAACATTTCCTACCTTCTTTCGTCCCATTCTGTCCACGGCATACTTGTAATATTTGTTCGCCCATTCGATGCCGAGAAAGTTTATGTCAGGCAAGGCCGCTGCCTGGTTAACGAGGAAGGTGCCTTTGCCCGAACCTATCTCTATATGCACCCCGTTAGAGACGGGCCGCTTTCGGCGGCCATCAGGAATCCATGCCTTGTCTCTAACGGGGTGCACCTCATTTTTACGTCCGAAAATATTGGAAAAGTCGATTTTGCCATCAATATCTTCGGGCCGTAAAGCAATATTCGGATACTCTTTTAACTGTTTTTTTGCCATAAGAAGCCTTTTTGTTTCTACAGGCCGTTTATTCTGACTTAAAACTATCTTAAGTCAAGTCCGGCAATTTTCGATACAGATTTTGAGAAACCGCCGAGCCGATAATAACGTATAAATTAAGAAGCCTGTATTTGCGACATGGATGGATAATATGATAAGGCCTATAGCAATAAGACGGAAGCGGGTTTTGATAGATATCGACACGCAGAGAGACTACTTTCTGGCCGATGGTTCAGCCTGCGTCAGAAATCATCGCAGAGTCCTGATGAATATAAGAAGGACCCTGGCCTGGGCAAGAGTCAAGAACCTCAAGGTTGTTTCTACCGAACTGTGCAGACCGGGCAAAAACGGCGACAATTTCTGTATCATCGGCACCGAGGGCCAGAGGAAAATATCATATTCGCTCCGCAATAAAAGAGTTGAACTCGCAGCCGACGGCTGCACTGATCTCCATAGAGACACTTTCGCACATTACAATCAGGTGATTTTGAACAAACGATGTGAAGACCCATTTGACGAACCTCGCGCTGAAAGGCTGATGTCGGAATTAAAGGCTGATGAATTTATCGTCATCGGAGCACTTGCCGAAGGCGCTGTTGAATCGACTGTTCTGGGGCTTCTGCAGAGAGGTAAAAAAGTGACCGTTTTTATCGATGCTGTCGGCACGCACAGCAGGCGAAGGGCTGACGTCGCTTTCCGCAAAATGAAAGCAAAAGGCGCATCTCTTGTTGAAACACGCGATTATACAGGGTCAACACATCTCAAAAGTGTCGGTATCTGCGGCTGTAAACTCTGCAGAGTTGAAGAAAAGTCGCGGCATCTCAAAGCCCACGTCGGCGCATAAAAATATTAAGCCCCTTTACCGCGATATATAATAACCCCGGTCGGACACTTGTTTTTTGCCGCTTCAAAAGACTGCCCCGGCTGATATTTTGTATAATCCAGCTTCGCAAGATTATCAGCCACCTTAAAAGCGTCATTCTGTTTTGCGCACAGGCCGCAGCCAATGCAGCCGACTTTGCAGAAGGCCTTCGTATTCTTGACGTTTTCACGGCTTCGGCATGCAACCGTCATCATAATCGGATTGTTGAAAGGCACCATTTCAATAAGTTCTCTTGGACAGGCTTTCGAACAGGCCGTGCAGCCTGTGCATTTCTCATAATTGATTGTCGCAAGGCCGTCAATGATGTTGATTGCCCCGAATTTACAGGATGCCTTGCAGTCGCCAAAGCCAAGACAGCCGAATTTGCAGGCCTGGACATTGGCCAGTGCGTTGGCCGCGGTGCAGGTCGGAATCCCAGCATAAACCGCGATGCTGGTTCTGTCGGCGGTATGCGCACGGCAGTGAACTATGGGTCTTACAGGCACCTTTGAGCCGCTGACCGCCAGGCTGAGAATTTCCGCTATTTTGTCCGACAAACCGCCGCCGCCGGGCGCACATTTGCCTATAAGCTGCGGATTGGCGGCAACAGCTTTAGCATAGGATGCACAGCCCGCAAAACCGCATGTGCCGCAGTCAATATGCGGCAAAACAAGATATATCTGTTCAACCTTCGGGTCTATTTCGACTTTCAGTTTCTTGTCGGCAATTAAAAGAGCGATTGAGAACCCCACCCCCAGAACCAGCACTGCCAGTCCTGCCGGCCAGGAAGAATTCCAAAGCGAAATTATATCAGCTAAAAACATCTCAAAATCACCAAATACTATTTAATCATTCCCGCAAAGCCCATAAACGCCAGTGTCAGCAGACCCGCGGTTATCAGGGTAATCGGAGGCCCGTCAAGACATTCAGGCACATCGGCAAATCTCAATTGTTCCCTGATACCGGCCATTATGCATATCGCCAGCGTAAAACCAATTCCTGCGCCGAAACTCAGCACCGCGGCCTGGGCAAAATTGTCAATTTCCCAAACATAAAGAAACAGGCAAAGCCCCAGGATGGCGCAGTTGGTGGTGATAAGCGGCAGGAATATGCCGAAACTTTCATACAGCGGCGGAAAAAATTTCCTAAGATACATCTCGACGAGCTGCACAGCGCCCGCTATTACGAGTATGTAACAGACGTAGCGCGTAATTTCCAGATGATGAGGCATTAATATCATATGGTCGATGAGCCAAGTCATAGCGCCGGCAAGTGTGATAACAAACGTTACCGCCATACCCATACCGAAAGCCATATCTATCCTGCCGGACACGCCGATATAAGGACAGATGCCGAGAAACTTCGTAAAGACAAGGTTATTGACAACTACTATTGAAATAAATGCCATCAATAAAACATAAAAAATATCCACTGCCAAACCTTTCAGGATTTTTTACCAGTTAGAGCGTTAACAAGCCCTATCATAAGTCCGAGCGTAATAAACGCCCCGACAGGCATTCTCATCGCCGCCCAGGGCACAAAAGCTTTCCACATAACGGGGATATCGCAGACGGTTCCAACGGCCAGCAGTTCCCGAATAGCCGCGAGAATACAAAGCACGATAGTAAAACCTATACCCATACTTATTCCATCGACGAGGCTTACAAAGATGCCGTTCTTGCTTGCACATGCCTCGGCACGGGCAATAATTATGCAATTTACGATAATCAGCGGAACGTAAGGTCCAAGTATTTCGCTCATCTGCGGAAGAAAAGCCCGTAGAAACAAATCCGCAATTGTAACAAATGCTGCGATAGTCAGCGTAAACATCAGTATTCTCAGGTGCGGCTTGAGCAGCTTGCGCATAAAACTGACGACGATATTGCTGCAGACAAGAACAAACAAAACACTCAGCCCCATAGTCAGCGCCGGTTTTACCGCCGTCGTAACGGCAAGTGTCGGGCACATGCCGAGAATCAGGCGCAGAACCGGCACCTCGGTCCATAAACCGCCCTTGACCGCATCCAAAGCCGTCATTGTATTGTCCGCCATTACTTCAAAAGTCCTTTCTGTTTAAGCTGCTCTTTTACCTGTTCGATATAATTATTAAAAATATTGACAACAGCGGTGCTGGATACCGTTGCGCCGCTGATGGCAACTATTTCATTGTCGATTTTCCCGGCGTTTCCGCTTTTTAACAAATCAAGTTTCGCTGCCGGGGCGCCTGCAAACTGTTTGCGGAAATAATCTCCGTTAATCTGGTCGCCGAAGCCGGGAGTTTCGCTGCTTGCAAGAACACTGTAT
>JBAVNP010000265.1:0-3622 GCA_049691175.1 Sedimentisphaerales bacterium | reverse complement strand
TGTTATAGTCCGATACCATCACATACCGGAACCCATGGAAGGTGAAATGGGGCTCGTAGGTTTCGATGCCTTCACCTTTAAATATATATTGATCCTCGGCTTTAACAGCTCGAAGGTTTTCCGTGTAAAAATTTCCATCTTTGTCAAGAACTTCGGCATGGCGCAAGGTAATTTTTGTTCCTGCTGCGCCTTTCAGTTTAAACTTAACCCATCCAACCATGTTCTGGCCTAAATCGAATACAAGTTCGCCTTTAGGAGTCACAAATTTTTTAATTGGTTTTATTGTTTGTGTAATCCGCATCGGCGATCCTTCGGAAGCCACGAGGATGTTTTTATCATAAGTTTTTACAATTGCCCCTTTCCATGTTTTGTCATCGAAACCTGATTTGTCCCATCCCGTTTTTTCCAAACGGGCATCGTACGTTTCACCGTTATAAATATCCGATTTCAGAATGGGACCGGTCGTTGCTTTCCAAGTATCGTCGGTAACGACTATTTCCTTCTTACCATCCTCGTATTCCAATTCCAGTTGTAAAAGCAATGCTGTTTTATCGCCATATAAGTTCTTCTTGCCTGTCCAAGTAAGGAATCCCCTGTACCAACCATCGCCAAGAATGATGCCTATTGCGTTTTTCTCGGAATTTAACAGGTTTGTAACGTCAAAAACCTGGTATTGCAAACGTTTAGCATAACTTGTCCAACCGGGGGTAAACAACTGGTCGGTTGCTTTCTGCCCGTTAATAGTCAATTGATATAGTCCATGACAGGTGATATAAATCCTGGCTTTTTTGATTTTTCCTTTGGTTGAAAATTCTTTTCTCAGGTAAGGACAAGGTGTTGAGCTTGACGTGTCTTCTTCAATATCCGGTTCTATCCATTTTGCCTCCCAATCTGATTTATTGAGCAGACCCATTTCCCAGAAGGCCGGTTCGCTCCATCCGGATTCTTCACCATAATTGTCCCGGACTTTTACCTGCCAGTAAACACGCTGCCTGGATTTTAACTGTTCCCCATCATATCCAATACATACAGATTGCTCCGACTCCACTTTCCCTGAATCCCAAATAAGACAGGTTTCATTAGCCGGACAACCACTTTTGGAGGTGCATTTAATCTGATAAGCGCATTGAACAACGCACCTCTTTTCAGAAATTACCGCCCAACTTAATCGGGGAACTTTTGTTTCAAGCCCCAGTGGATTAACCTTATATTCCGTGCGAAGGTCAATAGCTCTCAACATAATTTGCCTTTACATATTAGCAAATATTTTATTAAGATTCCTCTTCCTCCAGTGAATGGCTTTTCATCCACAAAGGAGCGGTGGCAAACCACAATACCAGCCCGACTCCCATCAGCCAGAAATGAGTCTCTTTTTCTATTATTCCCTTAAATACCAGTATGGATGGTAAAATTGTAAGGGCCAATCCGATTAAAGAAACAAATACCAGTAAGCGTTTCATAATAAGCCTCGTTCTTTTATCAATTGAACATTATTTTTCTGTTTTTGCTGAATAAAACTAAATACCCAATAGAGGATTGCCGCTAATACCCATTCCGGTGCTACCAGAAACATTAAATCCATTCTTATTGATGCCAGCCATTCGGGTAATTTGTCCGCCAGCATTCGGGCCAGCCAGCCAAAATTGTCTTTGCCGTAAATAAAGAATGAAAAAAGCAGGGACCCTGCCCAGGCAACAGCCGACGGCCAGCTAAATAAAAACCGTGCCTTTTCGGTGAAATTACTTACGAGTCCTATTTTGGGAAATAACCAGACTTCGAGCACAATAAATGCGCCCGGGGGCATCAGAATCAAACCGTAATAACTGACAATCCGATCGAGATTCGCATTCACGGCAGGGATACACGCTGTAATAATCATAAACGCTCCTGCAGCAAAAGTTATCTTCCAGCGTCTCCAGTTCGGTGTGGCAACCTGGATGGCCAATCCTGCTCTATATAAAGTAGGATTAGCAGTCGTCCAGGCTGCTATTACCACACAAACTGCTCCGGCAAAGCCGGCGCCAAATAATGCAATCGTTCCCGGTTGAGGATTAGTAAAACCCGCCGCAAGGAAGGCGGCACATAATATACCTGAGGCAATCCACGCTACATAATGTCCCAGAAACATTCCAAAGGCAGAAGCAAATCCCTGTGTCCAGCTTTTTGCATAACGGAAAATGGTTACATCCGACATTCCCAGATGCTGACACCCATTGCATAGCCACGCAAACCCGGCAACATGCCAGAAAGTATATTTGCTATATGCTCCAATTGGTTCGCCGGTAAATATCTTGGTCGTTGCAATATGCCAGAAATCCGCAAAGGATTTTGTCCCCAGACCTGAGAGAACAGCTATGGCGGCAGCAATAAATACCAAAACCATCCAGGGGGCACAAATTTTCGAGAAATGGGCTATTTTTTCAAAGCCAAGAACGGCAAAAATCGCGATAACCGCTCCTACAATCAGCGCCAGCGCCGTCCACGGCAAAGAAGGTATAACATCTCCAGCCAGGTAATCGGGGTTCGGAATATGAAAAGGAATTGAAATCGATGTTACAGCCACATTCACCATAGCTCCGGCCAACAAGCACAAGATAAAAGCATAAAAAGCGCTGTAGGCAACGGTCAAGTACGGACCAATAATTTTTCGTAATTGCCAGTAAATAGTCAGGCGGCTTTTCACTGCTACCGGCGCTGTAAGAAAAGCCCAGCTTAAAACAGCCAACAGATTTCCGACGAATAATCCAAAGAAAAAATCTTTGGCAGAAACGCCATGCATCACCATTAACGGCCCCAGAACAAATTCCGTCCCGGCAATATGTTCGCCCGAAAACATAGCGATATACGTTTTCCAGCCGTGAAGTTTTTTCTCCGAAACAGGCTCGCGATCATACTCATAAAGTGCATCGAGTCTTTCGATGAGCGTAGGTTTTGCGCCTGCCGGGACACGTTTAGGTTCAGTCTGCATAGTTTACCTCCGTTTGTAATGACGTTTTTATTTATCGTTTTTTCTTTTCTAACGATTACAAATGTCGTTTCACGGCATTTTCCCAGCCCTCATAGAAAGCAAGAACCTTCTTCGCCTCTGCACCGGGAGAAAACTGGTTTCTACTTTCGTTGAGGTCCTTTAACTGGTTAATATCAGAGAAGATATTCTGCCCAAGACCAGCCAAGCAGGCAGCACCGAGCGCGGAGACTTCTTCTATGCCGATGTTAACGACGTTCGTTTTCAATAAGTCTGCCAGAAATTGCATGACAAAATGGTTTGATGTAATACCGCCATCTACCTTGAGTTCTTTCAATTTGATACCGCTATCGGTCTCCATGGCAGCGATGACATCTTTAATCTGGTATGGGATCGATTCAAGAGCGGCGCGGACGATATGGTTCTTGTCGCAGCCCAGGGTCAAGCCCAGAATCGCGGCTTTGGCGTTCATTTTCCAATGGGGAGCGCCCAAACCACTAAAGGCGGGAATGAAGTACACGCCATTATTATCTTCAACAGAAAGAGCCATTTGCTCGGTTTGGCGACTGTCAGTGAATAGCCCCAGTTGGTCGCGCAGCCAATTGATGGTGGCTCCGCAGGTAACAATAATACCTTCGAGGGCATAATCGACTCTAT
>JBAVNP010000264.1:0-3569 GCA_049691175.1 Sedimentisphaerales bacterium | reverse complement strand
CAATAGTACAGCCGGCTCCCATAACAATCCAAGGGATATTCGTCCAGATAACAAAACCTTTGATTATTTTTCTATATCCTTCTCTTAAATCAGGATTTTTTTGAATTTGTATAGATGCACGAACTTTGAAAATGGCGGCGTTAATAAAGGTAACAACAATAAAAACTACCCAAAACCATCTCATTATAATATTTTCAACCATAAATATTTCCTCTGTCAATATTGATACTTCCAATAATCTTTGCAATGCAGCATCCTCAACGGAACAGGGAGATTATAGTGTTATTTTTGCCGGAAGGCAACGGCAAAGCCGAGATAGTTGAGCAGGGGGCTAAATGGGATTGCCACGGCAGAAGGGCCTCGCAATGACACGCCGCCCCGAGTGGCGGCGGATAAATTACCCTTCGCTAATGCTTGGGGCTTTCGGAAAATACTTAAACGACGAACCCCTGGCACAGGTCTAGGGGCTAAACGATGAATGTAAGAACAGATTTATAGTTGACCCCGGTTAGATAGCTAAAGTGTCCTCAAGAAGCTAATTATCGCATCTAACGGGGCAAGCAGGGCAGGCGGCCACTATTTATTGCTATTTATTTTCAAATGCTGGAATTAGACTTAACAATATGATTCTTGCTTCATTTAAGTCTGGATTGCCGCTTATTAGACTCTCTAAGTTTCTGTGTGCCATCTTAAATAGTATCTTTGTTTTTTTATCATTTCTATCTAATATAACATCCATCATATTTATGGATTGTAAAATGGTAAAGTAATCAAGCTTAAAGAACACATCTTGCTGGTCATTAATTTTTCTCGCACTGAGGTATCGCCTAACACGCTGCTGTTTTTTTGAAACTGCTTCATCTAAATCAGAAGGCAGCCCCCATGAGACAGGATGCGCTATATCAAAAAATGGATTTCCTATGCCAGTAAATTTGTAATCTGTAAGATGCAACTTACTGCCGTCGCAAAAAACAGTTTCCGGATTATAAGTTTCACCCTTTATTATAACATCTCCAACACTTATTGGAGTAAATTTACCAATCAACTCACACAACCGACCATAATTCTCAGCGTTTCTTATATTCTTAGCAATAGCATAGTCACTATTTTCGATAATGTTCAAAAAGCTGTAATTCTTTGCAAATTCTAAATTTCCCCTGCTGCAGCTTGCCCTGTATGGAATGGTATTTATAGGGAGAGAATGAATGACAGCCAGGCAGTCTATTATTCCTGACACCGCCTCATCTAACCGACTGCTTGCGGCTATAAGGGAATTATCCATGGCCAGATTTTCGCCCAAGTAAGGCATAATTATAAAATTATCGCCGGCAAATAATATCGCGGGGACAGGGATTTGTCTCTCTGACAATGTTCGAATATTTTCTTTTTCAACTAAAAAACGCTCTTTTTGTGTATAATTTTCGGTTTTATTTTCCTGCAGGAATATTTGCATAGGCTTTTCGCTAAACATCGCGGTGAACTTTCTGCCGCTTTTTTCCCCTGTCAGCAGACAATAATCGGCCATACCGTAAGCAACATCGTAGAGTTTTACTGTTACCTTCTCGGCTAATTTATCTTCTATCGAACTAAAAATATGACTATCCGGATTATTCATAATCTCCCGTCATTCTTTATGCCTCGCGATTTTTATTAACTGATAACCGATAACGGATAATATAAAAACAGGTAAAAGTCCACTATTATTTGGTTGTTAGTAAATATTCATTAGCTGCAGGAACCGCCACCGAAGCGTGGAAATGGATTCTCGCCTGCGCGGGAATGACAACCCCGCCTCAATCGGCGGGCTAAATAACGCCGCCACAGGGGCACAGATTTATAGTTGACGTTAGAGGCTGTTGGGCGGTAAGATTATGTGAAATTAAAATTAGGGAAAATTGAAAATGGAAAAAGCCCTTCGACAGGCTCAGGACAGGGAAAAATAAAAATGACAATAAAAGCACATAAAGAAATTCAAAATTACATATTCTGTTTACTGTCTGCTGTAATCTGTATTCTGCTTTTAGCGGGATGTCAGGAAAAGGCTAAAACCCCCGATCGCGGTCGGGGGCAGGCTTCAAAAGCCTCAAAGCCGCTTGTCGGGACTAAACCCGCAGTAAGCGAAATTTCTCTAAAGGGCGAAAATGCCCGGCTGAAAGAACAAAATCAGCAATTGAAAGAACAGCTTGAAACCTTAGCGGGAATTAACAAGCCGGCGAGAATCGAAGCGATTTCGACCATCACAGCAATTGAGCTTACCAGCCGCTGCAGCATTTACGACAAAAAGAGCGATGACAGCAATAATACGGATAAAAAGAAAACGCTGATGGTTTACCTGCGGCCGATAGACGATATGGGCGACTGCATCAAGGCGGCAGGGGCGCTGAAAATCGAACTGTGGAATTTAGATACCAGGCCGAATGAAGCGCTTCTAAAAAGCTGGGAGATTGAGCCGAAAGAACTGAGGAAGAAATGGTCAGGCTCGCTCCTTACAAGCTATTACAAGTTACCGTTTGATGTAAATTCAATCCTGACCGGCAAAGAGAAAGAACTTACGCTAAGGGCTGAATTTACAGATTACCTGACAGGCAAAATCCTCAAGAAACAAATGGCTATAAAACCTTGAAATTTAAGATTTAAGATTTAAAATTTAATATTTTAAAAAATTGACCGGAGGCGGTTCAGCAAATCTTAAATTTTCAATGTTCAATTTTAAATTGTAATGGAGAAATGTGATGAATACGAAATTGTTTTCAGTGATCGTTTTGCTGGTAACTATTCTGCTTGTTTGGCCGGGGCAAATCCGGGCACAAGACGCTAATGCGCCTGCTGAAAAAGATGTTAATACGACTGCTACGGCGCAGGTCAAGTTAAACGTCACAGCGGAAGAACTTAAGCCTATTGAGCTTCCCAAGCCGCAGACCGAAGGCGGCAAGCCGTTAATGCAGGCCCTGAAAGAAAGAAAAACCAGCCGCGAATTCAGCAGCGAAAAACTGCCGATGCAGGTTCTTTCAAATATGCTCTGGGCGGCAGACGGAATCAACCGGCCGGATGGGAAACGCACCGCGCCGACCGCGATGAATAAACAGGAAATCGATGTTTATGTTGCTCTTGAAGAAGGCCTTTATCTTTACGATGCCAAGGAAAATAAGCTTATCGGTGTTCTTGCTCAGGATTTGCGCCAGGCGACTGGTAAACAGCCGTTTGTAAAAGATGCGCCTGTGAATCTTGTTTTTGTGGCAGACTATACAAAGATGGGAAATATGCCCGACAACGTAAAAGATTTCTACTCGGCTACCGATACGGGTTACATCAGCCAGAATGTTTATCTCTTTTGTGCCAGCGAAGGATTGGCTACAGTTGTTCGCGGCGCTGTTGACAAGCCTGCCTGCTCAGCGGCTATGAAACTGCGTGCCGACCAGAAGATTATCCTCGCGCAAACCGTTGGTTTCCCGAAAAAGTAACAATTAAATCATTCTTGCAATTGGTACAGCCGGCGCTAAAATGTCAGGGATGGACAAATTGCTTAATAAAATCATCTGCGGCGATTGTATAGAGATACTCAACGGAAT
>JBAVNP010000263.1:0-1797 GCA_049691175.1 Sedimentisphaerales bacterium | reverse complement strand
CGTACCAGTATGTGCCGATACCAGGCGTTGTTACAGTACCACCGGCAGTAGCTGTAGTTATCAATGATACCTGATTGTAGGCAAAGTTGGCCGTAACTGTGTAATTGGAATCCATAGTAACGGTTGTGGAAGCTGCATTTGCATTAGCAACTTTACCAGCCGTTACTGCAGTGCCTGTCCAATTTACGAAATGGCGATTGGGGTCAACTACTGCTGCGACGATACTGGCAGGACTGTTATAGTCATACCAGTATGTTCCTATGCCTGGAGTGGTTACAGTACCACCGCTTGTAGCAGAGGTTGTCAATGACTGTCTGGAAATGGTAGTAAAGTTCCAGACTATGCCTGTGGTTGTACCGCCTGCGTTCTTTTCATCGATACGCCAATAGTAAGTTGTATTATTGCTCATTGTCCCGGTGTCGAATGTTGTGCCACCCTGCTCACCCTGAAGTGTTCCCGGACTTGAGGTTCCGAAATAAACAATGTGTGATGTAGCGCCTGAGCCAGCCGTCCAGCTTAGGTCAGTGGCTACACCGACGTTTGTCGCTCCAGCAGCCGGGCTTGGGTAAGTAGCCGGACCGGGAGGTGCGGGTGTTTGAGCGTACACAGTAACAAGGATACGATCAACTTGTATAACATCTGAGTCGTCCATATTGACGACGAAAACAGTGACCTGGCCAGTGGTGGGGTTAATATAGTCACCTGGATTGGAGGTAATGCTGGCAGATACTACGCCGTCTGCTGTGCCGCTCTGGGTGCCAAGTACCAAGTAAGAGCTTGTACTGTAGTTCCATAGATACGCATAACCCAAATCGGTCGAGGCGCCTCGTCCGATTTCCACCGATATATCGATTTGTTCCACATCCACCGGATTCTCGTTGACATAGAACTCGAAAATCATTGCTGCATTGTCACCGTTGCCGGGATCGGCCGTTGAGTAACGGCTATCGTCGGAGCTAACCAGAGCCGCATACTCGGCAGTGGTGGCTTCGGCCCAGAGAGCCCAGCCGGCGATGGTATCGCGGCGGGCGCCAAAAGTTCCAGCTATGATTTCCGCGTCGGTTACGTCGATTTCTCCATCCTCTGCTTTATGGCTGCTGGATGGGTTTGTGATGCCGGTATAGTCATAAACCACAACCGGCGGTAAAGTCGTGGCGGATTGGGGGGTAGACCAGCCGGTTTCGTTTAGGGCAGGTGCGCTATCGCGTGCTTTAACCCTGAACGAATACAGGGTACTCGGGGCCAGACCTGAGACCACATATGTCGTGCCTGTTTGCCAAGTGCTGCTTTTGCTGCCGTCAGTGGTGCATTCGAAATAATACATCACAGGCAGAGTAGAGTCGGTGGCAGTTGTTGCCGTCATTGTAATTGTAGTTGGACCGGTTGCTGTCGGCACTGAAGCCCAAGTCATCGGGTTCGGTGTCGGCGGAGTAGTATCTGGAGAGGCAGTAGTAAAGCTCCAGACTGTACCTGTAGTAGTGCCGCTGGCGTTCTTTTCATCTATGCGCCAATAATAAGTAGTATTGTAACTTAATGATCCTGGCGGGTCATAAGTTGTCCCGGGCTGATTGCCTATGAATTCTCCTGCACCCGGCGTTGGGTTAGTGCCGAAGTAAACATCGTGTGAAGTGGCGCCTGAGCCTGCGGTCCAGCTGAGATTAGCGTCTATACTGACGCTTGTAGCCAGATGTGCGGGATTTGGACTGCTTGCTGCGCCTGGCGGTGAAACGCCTGCTGCAGCCTTAACCACGAAGCCAATAAGCGATTGGGTCGCAGAGGCGTGGGTAAGGGTCGGTG
>JBAVNP010000262.1:0-3042 GCA_049691175.1 Sedimentisphaerales bacterium | reverse complement strand
ACTCATAATCCATTGGTCCAAGGTTCGAATCCTTGCGGGCCCAGTAGCCACTAAGACACAAACCTGTCCTGAGCAATGTCGAAGGAGACACAAAGTTTTTATTAGTTGCGTATTTCATCTGTTGGTTGTGCTGATAGTAATCGGCTGCGTTTAACGTAAGACGACAAACGAAACGAGCTTCGTAACCGTAACCGTTTAACGCCTTTTTGCACCTGATATTCCCCATATTATAGGATGTTACCAACAAGCAAAAAAGACTCCTTAATTCCTGTATAAAATAGGCAAGATTTTTATCGAAAATAAAAAATTTTTAAAAAATTTTCTTTTACCAATTGCTTTCTATAGCTCTTTGAATATACTCACTGATTCGTTTTTGGCGAAATCCTTACAGGGAATCCCTTTGCATTTTCCGGCAAAGGCAGATAAGCTTGTCCTCGCGAAGAGCTTGCCCTCGAGTAGTCGGGGGCGGGGATTTAAGCGTTTTCAGTGCTGTTATCAGCGTTTAAATATATATTTTTCTAAACGGAATTTTGACTATATTTCGGCAAAGGCAATATATGTTGTCGGTGTCGGAGTGTCGCTGCTGTAGCTCAGCTGGTAGAGCGCGTCCTTGGTAAGGACGAGGTCATGGGTCCAAATCCCATCAGCAGCTAAGTTGACATATATGACCTGCTGATTTGCGGGCTTGATTTGGTCAATAGTCCCAATCGGGATTTGTTAAAATAAAAATAAAGGTATTTGAAAAATATCCAAAGACAAATTGGAGGTTAGCAATGGCTAAGGCAGTATTTGAAAGGACGAAACCGCACGTTAACGTTGGAACCATTGGACACGTTGACCATGGCAAGACAACCTTAACGGCAGCAATGACAAAGGTAATGGAATTTAAAGGTCTGTCGAAGTTTAAAAGCTACGATGACATCGCAAAGGCTTCTGAATCGCAGGGACGCCGCGACCCAACCAAAATTCTTACAATATCCACGGCACACGTGGAATATGAAACCGAAAAGCGGCACTATGCGCACGTTGACTGTCCCGGACACGCTGACTATGTCAAGAATATGATTACCGGCGCCGCTCAGATGGACGGAGCAATCCTGGTGGTTTCCGCTGCCGACGGCCCTATGCCGCAAACAAGAGAGCACATCCTGTTGGCAAGACAGGTTAACGTGCCTAAAATTGTAGTGTTCCTGAACAAAGTCGACCTCGTTGATGACCCGGAACTTCTGGAACTGGTAGAAATGGAAATTCGTGAATTGCTGGAGAAGTATAAATTTTCCGGAGATGACACGCCGGTTATTCGCGGCTGCGCAATTAAGGCAATGAATGCTACAAAACTTGACGACCCCGCCTGCAAGCCCATTGAAGAACTGCTCAAGGCAATGGACGAATATATTCCTGTTCCCGTTAGAGAGGTTGATAAGCCTTTCCTTATGCCGGTCGAAGATGTGTTCAGTATTAAGGGACGAGGAATAGTAGGCACAGGAAGAGTTGACCGCGGTAAAGTTCACGTGGGCGACGAAATCGCAATCATCGGCCTTAACAAAGAAACCCGCAAATCGATTGTTACCGGCGTTGAAATGTTCAACAAAACACTCAATGAAGGACAGGCCGGCGATAATATCGGTATATTGCTGCGAGGCGTTGAGAAAGACGAGCTGCAGCGCGGACAGGTTATTGCTGCTCCCGGTTCGATTACTCCTCATACCAAGTTTGAAGCTGAGGTTTACGTACTTACAAAGGATGAAGGCGGAAGGCACTCACCGTTTTTTGCCGGTTATAAACCGCAGTTCTATTTCAGGACTACCGACGTTACCGGCGCCGTTTTGGCCATCAAGAGTCGTGAAGGCAAGCCTGCTGAAATGTGTATGCCCGGCGATAACATCGGTATGGAAGTTGAAATCATCAACCCTATCGCTATGGAAGAAGGCCTTAGGTTCGCTATCCGCGAAGGCGGAAGAACAGTTGGTGCAGGCGTTGTTACGAAGATTCTAAAATAGCAACCTCAGACCGAATTTTAGCATAGGACTAATATGGCTAAGGCGAAAAAGAGAGAATATGCATGGCTCGAATGTTCCGAGTGCGGGCAGAGAAATTACCGCACACAGATTAATGTTGCGCAGGGAACACCGAAGATAGAACTCAAAAAATACTGCAAATATGAGCGAAAACGCACTGTTCACAAGATAAGGCGTAAATAACCGGCTGTTCTGACTGAACAAAAATGTACCTGGAAACACAGATGAAATATGAAAACAGGCCAGTAGCTCAATTGGCAGAGCGGCGGTCTCCAAAACCGCAGGTTGGGGGTTCGATCCCTCCCTGGCCTGCTGTTCTTGAAGAAGAGGTAAGGTGATAAGAATAAGGGAGTAAGTGAAATAGACCCCGATAAGTCGGGATTTCGGTCGAATATTTAACTGTTGTCTGACAAGGTATTGAATGCTGATAGAAAAATATAAATGGGGCCAGGGGAAAAATACACGGCTGTATACTGCCTTGACGGTAACAGTTCTGGCGGGAATCGGGTGCTGGAGAGTCTATCAAAAACTGTCGGCTTCAATGGATGTTACCACGCCGATAGGATTGTGGCTGACCGTTACAGTGCCGCTGGGAATCTTCGTCCTGATTTTATTGCTGCTGTACTGGCTTTCGAACAGACCGACGGCGGCAGATTTTCTGATTGCGGCAGAAGGCGAACTAAAAAAAGTCAGCTTCAGCTCAAAACGTGAAATAATGGTATCCACCTTTGTCGTTATCATAGTCGTTTTCCTGACGGCGTTAATGCTAGGAGCGGCGGATTTCTGCTTCAATCTGTTTTTCACGAATGTCTTAGGGATATAAACTCTGCCTGCGGCAGGAGGACCCGCCTACGGCGGGTAAAATTGTTAAATGGAATAAATGAACTTTTATGCGGTGGTATGTTTTAAGAGTAGCCTCCAACAGGGAGGAACAGGTTAAAGAAGCCCTTACGAGAAAGATAACACTCGAAGGCCTTAGTGATGTTGTCGGCAGAGTCGTTGTTCCCGTCGAACAGGTCAAGCG
>JBAVNP010000261.1:0-2724 GCA_049691175.1 Sedimentisphaerales bacterium | reverse complement strand
CGGTAAAAATTCGGCTTTTTGGCTCTTCGAATAAGCTCTTTTCCATTTGAAATGATTATAAGTTTTTTTTATGTCTTATTCCATTAATATTTAGAAGGCTGACGGCAACGCAACAGAGCCCCGACAGTAATGGAAGGGGTGGTCTTTTTGCCGTAAAAACCTGTTGAAAATCGGATGGAACTTTTGTGCCCTATTTTACCTTGTCTTTTCCGACAACTCCAACAATAATATCTCTTATAGGAAAATGTAAGTTTTACGGAAAGGGGTTTTTATGGAACGGAAAGTATACAAAAATTTTTTGCGTAAAAACCTTCTGCTGGCGACTTTCGCCTTAACTTTATTCGCAGCAGGATGTGCCGTTCGTCCGGCCAAAATGATTCCGGATAGTTTCAATATATCGGGCAGGCTCCCTTATACAGTCAGGGTCCAGGGTACTGTTGGCGGCAAAGAAACTCATCTTCGCCGGGATTCACTGATTTCAAGCTCGGCATTTACACAAGCCCTGACGGAATCTATTCTCAAATCCGGCGTGTTTAAGGGTGTAGTCAGAGGCGAAGGTGCGGACTATTTGCTGGACGTCGTCATTTTGGACTATAACCAGCCTTGGATTGGTCTTGATTTCAATATCAATGTAGAAACCAGTTGGAAACTGTTTAAATCAGGCAACGCCGACCCGATTTGGTCGGACACTATTTTGACATCATACAAAGCGACATTATGGAACGCCTTTTTCGCTGCCCAGCGACTGCAAAAGGCAAACGAAGGTGCCGTCAGGGCTAACATACAACAAGGTATTGAGCGTCTATCTAATATTCAGCATTAACCCAATGCTTATGCAGCAAAGAGATATACGCAGCGAAAATGTCTGACAGTTTAGCCCCGCCATTTTTTATGACGGGGTTATATTTAGCCCGCCGTTTCACGGCGGGTTCGTGGTTAGCCCTGCCATCACTATGGCAGGGTTTGTTGTGCGGTTAGCCCCCACCCCTGCGGTGGGGGGTTAGCCCAAAAACTTTTTGATTCTATCAATAACTTTTTCAGGTTTTTTGGTCTGACATTCCCAGATAATCAGCATTTTCCAACTATTCTTTTTTTTCTTCGTTTTTATTCTTTTTATGTTATAATTTATAAAATTTAAAATTGAGGTAAAATATGGCGCAAAAAATATGGACGAGAGATGAATTATTAATTGCATTTAATCTGTATTGCAAAATTCCATTTGGCCAACTTCATAATTCTAATCCATTAATAATCCAATTAGCTGAAAAGTTAGGAAGAACTCCAAGTTCTGTATCGATGAAACTTTGTAATTTTGCAAGTTTTGATCCTACTCATAAAAAACGCAATGTATCAGGACTCAGGCATGCAGGCAAAGGAGATAGGCTGATTTGGGACGAATTCAATCAGGACTGGGAAAGGCTCGCTTTCGAAAGTCAGCAAGCATTTGAGCGAATCGTAGGAGTTATCAAGACCATTGGCTTTGAAGAACCGGATTTACCGAAAGGCCCGACGGAATCGCTCCGTACAGTTCGAGTAAGACTAGTACAAAGTTTTTTCAGAGATAGTGTTCTTTCGAGTTATAAATACACTTGTTCGTTTTGTAATTTAAAAATGACAGAAATGCTTTGTGCCAGTCATATTATACCATGGGCTAAGAATATGGAAAAAAGAGCTGACCCGCGAAATGGAATTTGTTTATGTTCGTTTCATGATAGGGCTTTTGACCGAGGGCTTGTTACTGTTGATGATGATCTCCGGATTGTTATTTCTAATCGCGTTCTAAAAATGAAAACCTCACCTTTACATGATGTAGGGTTTATTAAGCTCCAGGGGAATAAAATATTGATTCCAGAACGGTTTGGGCCTGATATTGAGGCGCTTAGTTATCACAGAAATAAAATATTCGAAAACAATTAATTTCATAATTATCATTACTCAACTTGACAAGATATTTCCTGATGATTGTTCATCAATCTGATTTTGTATTTGTGCTTTTATTCCTCTATAATAATTTTCTATTTGTTCTGCCTCATTCGTATCACTGCATTCTCTAATGTAAGGTTCATCTGGGTCTATATCTCCATCTTCGAGATAGATTTTTGTTCGATGCCAATCCTCTATATTAATCTTTAAACATTCAAGCAACTGGTCCACAAAACTCCTCGACAACTTTAGCATTACAATTTCGTCCATAAAATTTCTTTCAGAAGTAATTAATTTTTTAATGCGTATGCTCACCAAGATTTTTACTGTCCAATTTATCAAGTTGTTTATCAATAGAAGTAATAATTTCTTCATAATACGCTGCGATATTTCTTGCTTCATCAGCATCTGAACATTCTTCGATAATACAAGGTTCTTCTGTGTTGCCAGTCTCCATAAATTCGGCTGTATACATCCAAACTTTTTGTCTTTCCCGCAGACCATCGATAATCTGACCGACCATCAACCTTGGCAATTTTAAAGTAACTATCCTATCCTTTTTGATTCTCATAAATTTATAATCCAAGCTCACTATCCTCAATATTAGTAGCAACAGCCAGAGCAAGAGCATTCTTAAGAATAAAACTTCCGTAATTTTTAACAATTGCGACCAATGCTTCAGCACCCTCTCTTGTCCAGTCTCCATTAGAGCAAAGCAAATCTATTAGCTTGTCCCAATCAATTTCATTATTTTTGTCAGTTACTTCGGCGACATAAGCTTGGTATTCAGACTGAATCCAT
>JBAVNP010000260.1:0-7393 GCA_049691175.1 Sedimentisphaerales bacterium | reverse complement strand
GCTCAGCATAAGGGGCGATTCGAGATGGCGCACGGTGGAACTTTGCTCTTGGATGAAATCGCAGAAACACCCATAAAGTTCCAGGCGAAACTATTGCGGGTGCTTGAACAGCAGGATTTTGAACGTGTCGGAGGAAATGACAGCATCAGGGTCGATGTGCGAATAATAAGTACTACCAATAAGGACTTGTTATCAGAGGTTGCCGAAGGCAGGTTTCGTCAGGATCTTTACTATCGATTGTGTGGGGTTAGACTAATTATCCCGCCTCTGAGACAACGCAGTGAGGATTTGTCCGACCTCGTTTGGCATTTCGTAAACCTTTATGCGCGGCAGGCACAGCGTTATATCACTGGACTTGATCCGGCGATGATGAATATTTTTGCAAAATATCATTGGCCCGGAAATATTCGGCAATTACGAAATGTTGTGCTGACATCATTAATTCTGGGAACTGGGCCAAAGCTGTCTTTAGCCGATGTCTCATGGCTTTTCGATGAACTGCAGCCGCTCCCACAGGAAAATACCTTGTCAATTAGTAACGGCCAAACACCCGTTTCAGAACTGGCCGGCCTGCCCCTTGACCAGGTAGAGAGACAAGTGATTTTGGATACGCTGGGCAATACCGGTGGTAATCAGACAAAGGCTGCAAAGATATTGGGTATCAGTGACAGAACCTTACGAAGCAAAATCCGTCGTTATCACCAGAAAGGTGAATTGCAGTTAGCTTGATAACCGCTGTTTAAAATAGCTGAGGTAAAAAAATGGCAGATAAAGATGAAAAAAATAAAGAAGTGAAAAAACCGGAAGCCGAAGCGGCAAAACCAGAAAACAAAGCGGCGAAACCAGAGAACAACGCGGCGCAACCAGAAAAAAGTGAAAAACCCCAGCAAACCGGGGCAAAAACCGGCATCCTGATGTGGCTGATAATGGCAGTTGTTGTAGTTCTTTTCGCAGGTTCCGGTTTTGCACTTGGTCGGTTATTGGCCGGCTCTTTCTCGCCCTCACCCTCGCCAGAGACAGCCGAACATTCTCAAGAAAACAAGCAGCAAGAAAAAAGCGCATCGGATAATTCGGAAGCAGACCCTAATGACACCTGGTTTTACAACGAGTTAGAATCCGTTGTGGTAAATCCTGATGAACCAGGCGCAACACGTTTTGTACGGGTAGGCCTGACATTAGAGATGAGCTCTGGATTAAGTAAAGAAAAGGCTAAAGAACTTATTGATACCAAGAAACCTCTTTTGGTAAATTGGCTTAATCTTTACTTTAAGAGTCTGACTCTTGGTGAAATGCAAAATGACAGAGACATGAAACGTATTCTGTTACAAATATGTGACGCTTTTAATGAGAATCTTTTTCCCGGTGAAAAACCGAAAATCAAGAAAATCCTTATCAGGGAATTTAATATACAATGAGTAATACGGCAAATCACAGTTTGACCAGGGAAAAAATACAACAGCTTCTTGCCGCTGTCGGGGCCAGGCCTAAAGAAGATACCAGACAAAATACGGATGCGCCTGAATATAATTGGCGGCAATCCCATTATTTTGGTCAGAACCAACTCAAAAAAGTTAGTGATTTCACAGGGGAAGTGGCGAAGAGATGTGCTGAAAAATTTACTCAGCTTTATCGTAGTGATTTTAATGTGACTATTGCTTCCACTACACAACATTTTGCCGGCGAGATTACTGCCTCTGACAATAATAAAAACGATTATTATCTTGGTTTCGGCGCTAAAGACCAGACATTCGGCCTTATTGGAATACCGGCCAAAACCGCAATCCTCTGGGCGACGCAATTACTCGGCGACAGCAAATCTGCAGAAAATACTGACAGGGAGTTATCGCAATTAGAGCAGTCTCTTCTGTTTGATATTGCCTTCAGTATTATTGGAGCTCTTTCGGATTCCCGTGATGGTTACGATTTAAAACCGACCGGAGAAATTGTCAAAGGCAAAATACCTTTTCAAATCGGTGACGCCGAAGAAATTTGCAAAATCACTGTCAGTGTCAAAAAATCCGATTCGGGAAACGCCTCTGAAGCTTATTTTTTAATATTATGCGACAAACTGCAGGTTATTGCAGGGCTAAAAGTGGAAACAGGTGAAAATATCTCTGCCCAAAATATCTCGAAATTATTGTTTAACCATCTTCAGGGTATGCCGATTTCTGTTACGGTAAAATTGGCTCATGCAATGTTTAATTTTCATGAAATAATAAACCTGCAGGTTGATGACATATTGCTGCTCGATAAAAAAGTAAATGAACCGGTTGAGATGATTATCGGAAGCAAAACCGTACTTCGCGGCCGGCTTGCAAAATCTGATGGTAATCGCGCTATGGTAATTACAGAGCTATGCAATGCAAAATAAAACATAAATCGTTTTACAGAATTTGACAATTAGAAGGAAAGAAATATGGCAGAAACAACACAAGCTGTAGAAGAGAAGGTTGAAGAACAGCAGGCTCAGCAAAACCAATCTGCTCAGGAAAACCCCAAAGCACAGGCACAATCTGTGGAATATTCGCAGGCACCGGAAGGCAAAACCACACCAGGCACAAGTATTGACATTTTGCTGGATATGGAGGTTCCTATTGCGGTCGTTATCGGGCAAATCGAGATACCGATACAGAAGTTCCTGCAGCTTGGACAGGGTTCGGTATTGAAGCTCGATAAACCCATTGAGGCGCCGGCAGATTTGTATCTTAAAGATACCAGGTTCGCTACCGGAAATATTGTTGTAGTGGAAGATAAATTCGCTGTCAGAATAAAGGAAATTCTCAGCGCTGGTACCGTTGCGGCTGCGGCAGCAAACAAGGAATAATCAAAACAAACTCTGCTTTTGAGAATAAATCGTAATGGCAATTTCTGACAAATCAAGTTTATCGAGGCCTGAGCCGCTTAATGCGGCTATAAGTTCACACAGCAATATTATTTTATCTTTAGGCATGGTAATAGTTCTTGCCACCCTGTTAGTCCGCATGCCTACACCGTTGTTGGATATGTTGCTGGCCTGTAGTCTATCGCTGGCTATATCCGTTTTAATAATTACCATATTCTCAAGAGAGGCCCTTGAATTATCCACGTTTCCTTCGTTGCTTCTTTTCGTAACTTTGTTTCGACTTTCGCTTAACGTGGCTTCCACAAGATTGATATTACTACAGGGCGATGCCGGAAGAATCATTCAGACCTTTGGTGAATTCGTCGCCGGCGGCAGTTTCGTTGTCGGACTGGTAATTTTTCTAATCCTTTTCATTATACAATTCGTAGTGGTTACCAAAGGCGCTGAGCGAATAAGCGAAGTTTCTGCTCGTTTTACACTTGATGCCATGCCCGGCAAGCAAATGGCAATCGATGCAGACCTCAATGCCGGAACTATTACCGAGGCACAGGCCAATGAACGCAGGTCGAAAATTGTCAAGGAAAGTGAATTCTATGGCGCAATGGATGGTGCCAGCAAATTTATTCGAGGCGATGCCATAGCCGGAATCATAATTACTACCATTAATATCATTGGCGGAATAGCCATCGGTTATTCACGCGGCATGGCAATTGGCAATGCCGTAAAAACTTATTCTATTCTTTCCATAGGTGACGGACTTGTCAACCAGATACCGTCAATGATAATCTCCATAAGTTCCGGTTTTTTGGTAACTAAAATCTCCTCAAGTCACAGCGTCGGTCAGGATTTGTCCAGGCAATTTTTGAGAACTTCACAACCGCTGACGATAGCATCTTTCATCATAGCTGCCATGGCTCTGGTCCCAGGGCTGCCCGCAATACCGTTTTTATTGTTGGCTGCAGGCGCCGCCGTTACAGGGCGAATAGTAGCCAGATCCGAAAAAGGCGATGCGAAGAAAAGTGAAATACCATCGCAAACAGCAAAAACCCAGAAACAACCGGTTGAGGATATGCTGGATGTAGATAGAATTTCTGTGCAGGTTGGCGTAAGATTGATCAGCCTGGTCGACCCTCGTAAAAACAGTACTATCTTCGATCGTATTGGGGCTCTGAGGAGAAAATTTGCCCAACAGCTCGGCATTATTATGCCGCTGGTTCGCCTGAGAGACAATATCAACATTGAGTCAAACGCTTATGAAATCAGGCTTTTCGACCATGCTGTAGCCCGCGGGCAATTAGAGCCGAATATGTTTCTCGCAATGGATTCCGGCGCTGTTCAAACCAAAGTAAATGGCATGGAAACCACCGAACCTGTTTATGGTCTGCCGGCTTTGTGGATAGCGGAATCTGACAAGGAAAAAGCTGAACTCAGTGGATATACCGTGATTGACCCTGAATCGGTCTTTATTACCCATCTCTCGGAAACGCTGAAAAAACATGCTGATGAATTATTAACCCGTGAAGACGTGCAGCTTCTTGTTGACCGGCTTCGCAAAACTCAGCCGTCATTGGTCGGTGAGGTCGTTGGCGAACTCGTGCCTATAGGAACACTTCAACGGGTGCTTAAAAACCTTTTGAAAAATGCAATACCAATCCGTGAATTGTCCGCCATACTTGAATCGCTGGGAGAATACGCTTCAAAAACGAAAAATACCGATATTTTGACCGAAGTGGTTCGGAAACACTTGGCCAGAACTATTACGGAACAGTATAAAGATCGGAATGGTAAAATTTCAGCTATAACACTGGAACCGGCATTGGAACACCAGATGACTTCAAATTTGCGTCAGGAGGCGGATTCACTTAATCTTGCTCTGCCGACCGAAACGACAATGGCTATAAATACCAACGTAGCACAGGCCTGGAAAACGGCGATGGACAAAGGCGCTGAAAAAACGGTTTTGCTGTGTGATTCCAGGTTGCGCCTGCCTTTGGCGACGATGCTGTCGCGAACAATTCCGCCGCTGCCGGTGATAGCTTATAATGAAATCGTACTCGGGACCGAAATAGAACCGATAGAAACAGTATCCCTTCAGCAGAATTCTAATAAAATGATGCCCCAGAAACAGGAACTTGTTGGAGCTTCAGTGTAATATGAAAAATAGATGCAATAAAACAAAAAGGATTAGCTGATTATGCCGTTACATGTCAGGTCAATTTCGGTGAGTGTTGCTGTTATATGTTTCTTCGGTATAGCTGTCATTGGCTGGATTAGCGGCCTTTTACCGTTTACCTGTTGCAAGAGGGCTCTGGCAGCAGCGATAATTGTGTATATAGCAGCATCTCTGGCTGTAAAAGCAATTAATGCCATTTTGATAAATGCGATAATAAAAAATCAGATGAACCAGCAAAAGAGAAAAGTCAATGACAGTGGAAACTAAAAAACCTTTCCCAGGGCAGCTTGCCGAAGATAATAAGAAGCATTTGAAAACCCATGCCAGAAATGCGTATGATGGCCAAAAAAAAGAGTCCATCGACAACGAATTGATAACGCAGTTTCTTCCTATGGTGCATAAAATAGTTCAGCGGGCAGTAACGTATATAAAGCCTCCGTTGTCGTATGATGACTTGGTCTCCGCGGGGGCTGTCGGCCTGATTAAGGCTGCTCGAGATTACAACCCGTCGCTTCAGGCTGAATTCAAAACCTATGCTTATATAAGAATCAGAGGTTCTATTCTCGATGAGCTGAGAAACTTCTCTTTGCTGCCGGCTAATGTGGAAAAGCAAATTCGCGAAGCTACTCAAATGAGTCTGGAAATCACTAATCAAACAGGCAAAGTGCCTAATGAGGAAGAGTTAGCTGAGAAACTGCAGATAACCGTTGATAAACTTTATCAAACGCTCGAAAATGCCCGGACCAAACATTTTATTTCAATCGATAGTTCGCCGGACGACATGCCTTCACTGGGTGCCTCTCTGGCAGCAACCAATACACTTGCCCCGGATCAGCAGCTCGAACAAAACGAGCTTATAGATAAACTAACCGAAGCTATCCAGCAATTGAATGAGAGACAGCGACAGATTATTATACTTTATTATCAGCAGGAGTTGACAATGAAGCAGATAGCTGAGGTTTTCGATATTACGGAACCGCGTGTTAGTCAACTGCACGCAAGCGCTTTATTTAATTTGTCTGTAAAATTAAGGCAGTGGAAAAATGACAGATGATAATTACAATATAGTAAAACCAGTGGAAGGTCACCAAAACATCACAGGCTTAACCCCTGCAAAACACGGCGAAGAAAAAAAGAAACGGCAGAACTTGAATAAGCAGGAAAACCAGCAACATGAACCTGCTAAAGACGAACTAAACGAATCAGGCAAAGAAGACATCGGCAGCGAAATTGCTGAAAATGACCAGGATAAGCATTCTATTGATTATTGTGTGTGACTTAAATACATTATTGTATAAAAAATGGGAAAAGCTAAAAAATGGAAAAAACAGCGGGACGCATTCTAAAGGGTAATGATGTTAAGCTGGAAGGATGTTTTCGCCTTGATGCAGGCCAAGGCGCTCCAGGTTCGGCAAATCAAGGAAACGCAGGCTCAGTTCCCGCCCAGGTGCGTATTATAGAAAACCATCCTGAATTCGCTGTGATTGAAGTAACCTGCGGCTGCGGCGCAAAAACACATATGAGATGTGAATTTATAAATGCTCAATCTGCGGAACAGGGACAAAAAGATAATGGAGAAAATAAAAATGAAAGCTAATAAAAAAATCAGCCTTTTTCTGATTTTATCCCCATTAATATTACTGCTGGCAGGCTGCCCGGCTCATCAGAAATCTGCCAAGGCTGAGCTCAAACCTGATTCTACCCAGCAGCCGAGCAATGCTATGTCGAAGAGGTTTCAGGGCGCCGCTTCAGGAAACCAAACTGCTGTCGATTCGGCAATAAAGCTGGCCCAGGAGCATGCGGAACTCTCTGAGAAAATGGTTGTGCTGCAGCAGAAAAATCAGGAACTTATCGCTGAGAACTCTCGACTTAAAGACCGTATTGCAGTTATTGAACCCGAATTAAAGCAGACCAAGAAGGAATTGACCGGGGCAAATGACCTCTTAATCGAAATGCGCATCGAGCTGAACAATTGGAAAACCAATATACTCGGCTTTCGCGATGAGATGCGCGATGCCGACAAAACCCAACTGGAAACGCTGCTCAGGATACTTGAAGTTCTTGGCGGAGAAGCTAATCTTGCCCCGAGCGACGCCAATAGGACTAAAATATCCCCACAGCAAAGTCAGGATTTGACTGTATCATCGCCAAACGTGCAAAGTAAACTACAATCTGAAAAAACAAATATTTCGGGTGAACCAAATGAATAGATTGAAAACAGTATTTTTACTGCTGCCGCTTTTTTTGTCAGGCTGTGGGTCAAATACAGCTTATAAATCGGCTGCGAATTATTATTATCTAAATCCAAATAAGGGCTTGAGCGCTATCGGCAGAACCGCCCTGGTTGAATTGGCCAACGATTCGACTTTCCCTCAAAT
>JBAVNP010000259.1:0-1941 GCA_049691175.1 Sedimentisphaerales bacterium | reverse complement strand
GCCTTATAGAGGAAACATTGATGACCTCCGCGTTTATGGAATCGGCTTTTAGTGCCTGCGCAGCGGCATAAGCTTCGTGAACAACCGAGCCCATAGCAAAAATGCTTACATCATCTCCCGGCATAAGGACATCTACTTTGCCAAGTTCAAATTTATAATCTGAGCTGTGAAGAACAGGGAATTTTGCGCTGTCCATTCTTATATAAACCGGTCCCACATAATTCAGAGCAAATTTGAATATTTTTTCTGCTTCAACCGGGTCAGAAGGGGCTAAAATGATAATATTGCCCAATCCCCTCATAATAGAAATATCATCGATTGCATGATGAGTACTTGCCAATGGACCGTAGGAAACACCGGCATTTAAGCCCATAAGTTTTACATTTGTTTCCGAATAGCATACATCATTTTTTACCTGCTCATTAGCTCGAGCCACCAAAAAACAGGCTGCATTAGCTGTTACGGCTACATATCCACCCAGAGACAATCCTGCCGCCATCCCGACAAGATTCTGTTCTGCAATCCCGACATTAACAAGCCGGTCAGGATACTTTTCCTGGAAAGGAGCAATTTTCGAGGTGCTGGCGGAATCACTAACCAGAACTACGAGGTTAACACCATCCTGAACAGCCTGGATAAAGCTCTGAACCATTACATCTCTAAGGTCTATTGCTGATTGCTCTGTCATTATTCCAGTTCCTCTATGGCCTTTGCAATCTGGTCACCAACGGGTATTTTGTGGTGCCAAGCGGCCTTATCTTCAATAAATGAAACGCCTTTACCTTTAGTTGTGCGTGCAATAACCACATGGGGTCGGCCATTGCGCATATCCAGCCCTTCGATTGTTTCAATAAATTTCGCTGCATCGTTACCATCCGTAACATGGACGTCAAAACCAAATGCCTTCCACTTGTCCTGCAGAGGTTCCAATGCCATGATAACTTCAGTGCGGTCTGACAACTGCAAGGTGTTGCGGTCAATGATGACTATAAGATTATCGAGCTTGAAATGAGCGGCACTCATAGCAGCTTCCCATACAGAGCCCTCCTGAAGTTCGCCGTCTCCGGTGAGGACAAATGTGCGGAATGCTCTCTTGGACATCTTTGCACTTAGCGCCAAACCGACACTTACCGGAAGCCCGTGTCCCAACGCACCTGTATTTAATTCGATGCAGGGGGTTTTCTGTCGAACAGGATGACCCGGCAGAGCAGAGTCAAATTGCAGATAGGTCGTCAAAAGCGATTCATCAATATAGCCTGCTTCGGCGAGAGTGCAGTAAAGACCGCATACTCCGTGACCTTTGCTGAGAATAAACCTGTCCCTGTCAGGGTCAGTTAAGTTGCTTTTCCGGATATTCAAAATTCTAAAAAAAAGACAAGCCAGGATATCGGTCTCGGATAAATCGGCGCCAGTGTGTCCCTGTCCCGCATTAGAATTCGTCTTGATAATCTTTTTGCGTATCTCTTTAGCCTTCTTAACAATTTCTGCGGGTGTCAGATGGAATTCATTATTCATGATAGTAAAGGTCCCATTTCATATATTTTGATATTGCCTCACGCAAAACCTTTGCACATTTATTACGTGTCATAGCCACGTGATGCTCAAATCCGCTTTGACACAAATAGGCCAATAATTCTCTAAGACGCGGGATTTTGCAGACAGCAATCCCGCCATCCATATCAAAAGTGTCATCTGTAAACTCACCCTCACCCAGGTATCCTTTTATGCGGCCCCTGGAGTCATCGGTTGAAATCCTAAAGAAAGTCATCGGGCCGGGTGCGACGTGGCCTTTTATGGCTCCGAAACACTTTTTCTGGTCTATAACCTGACCTAAAATATCGAGGTTGGAAATTTCAATTTTACCACCCATAAAGCTTTTCGGATAATTGCTGCAATGTGTGCAGACGCATTTGTTTTTTTCATTTCCGTAATTATTATTCC
>JBAVNP010000258.1:0-15452 GCA_049691175.1 Sedimentisphaerales bacterium | reverse complement strand
AAAATTGACATAGGAGATTTTTGTCGATACTTTTTACAAACCTGACAAAAATGATAATATTTGCATAAGGCTTTTATGTTGAAGAAGTTACGACAAATTACCGTGATAGGTCTTGGACTTTTAGGCTCTTCTATCACACTTGGAATAAACCGCAGCGGCGCAGGGATAAAAACGGTTGGTTTCAGCCATCGAGCGGCCACACGGCGGCGAGCAAGACGGCTCGGCGTCGCAGATATGATTTTTGACGACATCCGCGAAAGCGTTGCCGAGGCCGATATAGTTATTCTCGCAACACCGATATGCACTTTCGAAGATGTATTCAGAACGATTGCTCCTGCCCTGAAAAAAGGCTGCATAGTTACCGATGTCGGCTCAACAAAAGTTTTACCTCATAAATGGGCAAAAAAGTTTCTACCAAAATATGTATATTATGCAGGCTCTCATCCCGTCGCAGGTTCTGAACAAAGAGGCGTGGAATTTGGAAGGGATGATTTGTTTGACGGAGCCGGTTGTATCATAACAAAAGATTCTTCGACAAATTCGTCTGCAGTGCGGATGCTGAAAAAATTCTGGTCGCTGCTGGGCTGCCGGATTATATCAATGGCGCCGCAGCAGCACGATAAAATCCTCGGCAATGTAAGCCATTTGCCGCACGCCCTGGCGGCGGCATTATTAAACGCCTCCGACTCGAAACAGCTAAAATTCTGCGGCAAAGGGTTCGTCGATTCATCCAGAATCGCTTCAGGCCCGGCCAACATCTGGGCGGATATTTTCTACACAAATTCCGCCAACATTTGCAAAGGTATCGATAGTATTATCAAAGAACTGCTGAAGCTCAAAAAGGCGGTAAATCGTAAAAACAGAAACAAAATTGAAAAACTGCTTCAAGCGGCTCGTGAAAAACGAGCGAGACTTATCAAATATAAGGTGTCAACCAGGGAGATACAGTGAAACAGTGGCGTTTTGAAGTTTTCAACCGGCCCGGCAGCGACGACGTGCATGGCAGAGAAGTTCTGGCGGATATAAAAGAGCTCAGCATTGATACAATCCAGGAAATTCAGTCGGCAAGGGTCTTTTTAATCGAAGGCGATTTCGATGATGATTTTGCAAGGCGAATTGCCGCTGAATTGCTTGCGGACCCCGTCTGCGAAAATTTTCATATCGGCAGAAGCGCAGCCCCCGCAGGGCTTGCAAAAGCCACCATTATAGAAATTCACCTTAAAAGCGGCGTTACAGACCCTGTCGCCGAGTCGGTTATGACAGCCATCGGCGATATGGGCAAAAACTGCCAGACCGTCAGAACCGCAAGAAAATATATCCTGTTCGGCGAGATTTCTGAAAAGCAGCTTAAAAAAATCGTTCGCAGGCTTTCAAACGATTGTATCGAAGTCGTTGTTATCGGCACAGAGGCTGAGCCGCCCAGTCCGCATATCGCTCCATACAAACTTAAGCTTAAAACAATCGACATAACAGGCCTGAACGAACAGCAGCTTCTTGAGCTGAGCAAAAAAATGGATTTGTTCCTCAACATCGTTGAGATGAAAACCATTCAGAATTATTATAAAACCCTCGGCAGAGAACCGACTGACATCGAACTTGAGTCACTTGCGCAGACCTGGAGCGAACACTGCGTCCACAAAACTTTCAGAAGCAGCGTCGATTTTGATTTCGACGGCCAAAAAATTCACTTCGACAACCTCATAAAAGAAACTGTCTTTAAAGCCACGCAGCAGCTTAACAAGCCATGGTGCATAAGCGTCTTTAAAGACAACGCTGGTGTAATAGAATTCGATGAAACCGATGCTGTCTGCTTCAAAGTTGAAACTCACAATCACCCTTCCGCTCTCGACCCTTACGGCGGAGCGGCAACGGGAATCGGCGGAGTCATTCGCGACCCGATGGGCACGGGCCTGGGCGCAAAACCGATTGCAAATACCGATATTTTCTGCTTTGCCCAGCCGGATAAAAGTTTCGATGAAATTCCAAGAGGCGTTTTACATCCCAAAAGAATAATGAAAGGCGTTGTCGCAGGCGTTCGAGACTACGGCAACAGGATGGGAATACCCACCGTCAACGGAGCGATATTTTTCGACGACCGTTATCTCGGCAATCCGCTGGTCTTCTGCGGCAACATCGGCATAATGCCGAAAGATAAATGTTTCGGCAAGGCGCAATCCGGCGACCTTGTTATGGTCGTCGGCGGAAAAACAGGCAGGGACGGAATTCACGGCGCGACTTTTTCAAGCGGCGCGATGACACACGAGCACGAAACGGTTTTTTCGCACGCTGTTCAGATTGGAAACGCTATCACGGAAAAGAAGATGCTCGATACGCTCCTGCAGGCAAGAGAACAAGGTCTCTATGATGCCATTACCGACTGCGGCGCAGGCGGGCTGAGCAGCGCGGTCGGCGAAATGGGTGCATCTTTAGGCGCGGAAGTTGACCTTGAAAAAGTCCCGCTCAAATACGCCGGTCTTTCTTATACCGAAATATGGATTAGTGAAGCACAGGAAAGAATGACTATCGCGGTAAAGCCGGAAAATCTTGAGCGAATAAGCAAGATTTTTGCCGATGAAAATGTTGAGGCGACAGTTATCGGCGTATTTACGGAAGATAAAAAGCTCACCCTGAAATATCAGAGCCAGCAGGTTGGGCAGCTCGATATGGATTTCCTGCACGATGGTCTGCCGAAATACTCGAGGAAAGCCTCCTGGCATTCGAAAAATCCGACAGAGCCTGTCATCGAATCGAAAGAAAATTATAACGATGAGCTTTTGAAAATCCTTTCTTCATACAATGTCGCAAGCAAGGAATGGGTCATCAGGCAATACGACCACGAGGTTCAGAGCGGCTCTGTCATAAAACCGCTTGGCGGAATCACGAACGACGGCCCGAACGACGCGGCGGTAGTCGGGCCGAAATTTAATTCTGATAAAGGTATCGCTATCGGCTGCGGCCTAAATCCTTTCTACGGCGATATCGACCCTTACTGGATGGCCCTTGCGGGAATTGACGAGGCGATAAGAAACGTTATCTGCGTCGGAGCAAGGCCGGATAGAATCGCGCTTTTAGATAATTTCTGCTGGGCGGACTGCAAAAAGGAACAAACTTTAGGCTCGCTGGTTAGAGCGGCGCAGGCCTGTTTCGACGGCGCAGTTGCATTCGGCACGCCGTTTATCTCCGGCAAAGATTCGTTGAACAATAATTTTATCCGCGATGACGGCACGGAAATAGCAATACCCGCAACGCTGCTTATAAGTGCTATTGGTATTGTTGACGATGTTAAAAAATGCGTAACGATGGATTTGAAATCCGCCGGCAATCTGCTGTTCATTGTCGGTCTTACGAAAAATGAGCTTGGCGGCTCGCATTACTATAAAATCAAAAATCAGCTCGGGGCAAATGTCCCGAAAACCGATTTGCGAACGGCAAAATCAACCGCAGAAAAAATTTATAAAGCGATTGATTCAGGTTTACTGGAAAGCTGCCACGATTGCAGCGAAGGCGGTCTTGCTGTTGCGCTTGCGGAAATAGCTTTCGCAGGTGGGTTTGGAATACTGGCCGACCTCAAAGGGTTGCCTAAATCATCTGATTGCACAACTTTGGCCTCGCAGCTTTTCAGCGAATCCTGCTCGCGATATATCGTTGAAGTCCGGCCGGAAAATTTCAACGATTTTGCAAAACTTATGCTCGGCCTTCCCTTCGGTCAGATTGGAAAAGTAATCGAAGATAAAAAACTTGTTATAAAAGACAGCTTAGGCAATACAGCCGTAAATGTTGCGATTGATGATTTGAAAAACGCCTGGCAGAAACCTTTAAAATGGTGAGACACTGACTAACACCGACTAAAACACGGACGGACACAGACAGAAAACGAATTGGGATTATGAACGAAAAAAAACATATAAATTTATTATATGAAGAGCTGAGTTATCAAATTCGTGGCTGTGCCCTTGAAATTAAGAAAAATTATGGACTCGGGCACAAAGAAATATTATACCAAAGAGCTTTCGCGGAAGAACTTGACCTGCGAAAGATAAAATATGAACGCGAAAAACCAATTAAAATATATTCACCCAAGACAATTAAGGTAATCGGTTCATATCGACCTGATTTTGTAATTGAAGATAAAATAATTGTCGAATTAAAAGCTTTGGAACAAATGCCTCGTAAGATGTCAGATCAACTCTATAGTTATTTGCGAAACAGTGCATACGAGTTAGGCTTTCTTATAAATTTCAGATCCGATGGAGTTAATATAAAACGAATTATTTATACTAATGACAGAAAGAAACATATTCATTTAGTCGGTGACAGTCAGTGTTAAAGTCAGTGTCAGTCCGTGTAATAGGAAAATTATGGTAAAAGCGATAGTATTAAGAGCGGCGGGCATCAATTGCGATGTAGAAACGCAATATGCCCTTGAGCTTTCCGGCGCAGAGGCACAGAGAATTCATATAAACAAAATTATCGAAAATCCCCAGATGCTCAAGGAATTTCACATTCTTGTTATTCCGGGCGGTTTTAGTTATGGCGACGACGTTGCAGCGGGCAAAATTCTTGCTAATCAGATTATTCATCATTTGTCCGACAGGCTCAACGCCTTTATAGAATCAGGAAAAATCGTCCTCGGCATCTGTAATGGTTTTCAGGTCCTTATCAAAACCGGTATTCTCGGCAAAATTGAGCCAAATGGAAAACAGCAGATAACAATCACTAATAATGACAGCGGCAAATATGAGGATAGATGGGTTTATCTTGAACCTTCGAGTAAAAAATGTGTCTTCATCGACCAGGGCAGGAGAATTTACCTGCCCGTGGCTCACGGTGAAGGAAAAATCATCTTCGAAAACGAGAATGTGCTGGAAAAACTTAAAAAGGACGACCGGATTGCATTACGATATGTTGACGAGAATGGCAATACAGGCTCATTTCCGATAAACCCCAACGGCTCGACCGATTCTATCGCAGGTTTATGCGATTCGACCGGCAGAGTTTTGGGGCTAATGCCTCATCCGGAAAGATTTATAAGATTTACTCAGCATCCGCACTGGACAAGATTGAAAGATAAATCGCGTGTCGATGGCAGAATAATCTTTGACAACGCCGTTAAATATGTAAAAGAAAATCTTTTGTAACACCTGTTATCTAATACCAAGTCTTTCGGCCTCTTCTTCGAGACCGTATTTTTTCATCTTTTTATAGAGAGTGGTTCTGTTGATTTCCAGCGCTTTGGCCGTAAGCTGTCTGTTCCAGTTATTCGCCTCAAGCGCTATCCTGATGATTCTTTTTTCCGGCTCGATAATCGCGCTTTTGAGACTGATGTCTTTAAAATCTTCTTCTACAGGCCGGGCTGCATGAGAAGTTACGTCGGCAGGCATATCCTCCAGTGTAATATAGTCGGTCTTGCTTAAAAGAACCGCCCTTTCCATCACGTTCTCAAGCTCCCGGATATTACCCGGCCAATTATATCTCTGCAGAGCATCCATCGCCCGGCTGGTAATCCCGAGCTTGGCGCGGTTGTGCGTTATGCAAAAGTTTTTCATAAAATGTGTCGCCAAAAGTGCAATATCTCCCGGTCTTTCGTTAAGCGAAGGCAGATTTATGGTTATCACATTTATCCTGTAATACAAATCCTCTCTGAATCTGCCTTGCTTGACTTCCTCCGTTATATTTTTATTTGAGGCGAGAATTACACGAGTGTCAACCGTTATGGTTTTGTTGCTGCCGACAGGCTCAAACTGTCTTTCCTGAATAACACGCAGAAGTTTTACCTGCAGAGCTGCCGAGGCGCTTGCGATTTCATCGAGAAAAATTGTGCCGCCGTCGGCGGCCAGAAATTTACCCTGCTTGTCGCTGATTGCTCCTGTAAAAGAGCCTTTCACGTGTCCGAACAATTCACTTTCGAGCAGTGTTTCCGGCAGAGCGCCGCAGCTTACCTCCACAAAGGGTTTGTCCCGCCGGCCGGAACGATAATGAATTGCCCTTGCCAGTATGGTTTTTCCTGTGCCGCTGGTTCCTGTCATAAGAACAGTGCTCCTGCTGTCCGCGACGGCCTCGACAAGGTCGAAGATTTTCGCCATTTTATAATTCTGGCTGATGATATTGTCGAGACTGTATTTGTGCTGGAGCTGACTTTTGAGATTTGCGTTTTCGCTTATAAGAGACTGCTGTTTGAGCGCCCTTTCGATTGTCAGCCGCAGTTCGTCATCGACAATGGGTTTCGTGAGATAATCGTAAGCCCCCATTTTGATTGCCTCAACGGCGCTTTCAATTGTCCCGTAGCCGGTGATAATAATTATCACGGTCTGAGGATAATTCTTTTTAACCAGGTTCAGCAGCTCAAAACCGCTGCCGTCCGGCAGATTGACATCGGTAATAACGAGAGAAAATTTCTGTTTTTGTATCTGGTTTACCGCCTGCTTGCAGGATTCTGCCCCGATTGCCGCATAGCCTTCGAGTTTCAAAAACTCACACAGCGAATCAAGTATTATTCTGTCATCCTCAACAATTAAAATGCTGTTTTGTTTCATATTTTATTCACTCACTCAAAGGCAGATACGCTGTAAAGATGCTGCCGATGTCCGGCGCGTTTTCTGCGGTGATTTTTCCGCCGTATTTTTCCACAATGTCCCTGCAGATGGCAAGTCCCAGCCCCGTGCCCCTGCCGCCGGTTTTGGTCGTAAAGAACGGCTCAAAAATCGCCTCGCTGTTTTCAGGCTCAAACCCTTCTCCTGTATCCTGAAACTTTATCATTGCAACCTGCGGTGAGCCTGTCGAATCCGCATTGTCACTGGAAACGTTACAGCTTACCGTCACTTTCCCGCCGTCGGGCATCGCTTCAATCGCGTTTTTGAGCAGATTACAAAAAACCTGAAAGAGATTGCTGTTTCGTGTCTTCGGCAAAGCTGACTGATATTTTTTTTCAATCTCCACTTGCGCCGCTCGAGCCTGCGGCTCAACAAATTTGACGGCGTCATCGATGATTTTATCCAGCGGCGTATCCTCAAGAGTTGAATACCTGCTCCTCGCAAACTCAAGCAGTTCGGTAACAATCTGCACCATTCTTTTGAGACCCTCGCCGGCGTGTTCAAGGTACTCAACCGGCTTCGACAGGCCTTGCTCGCTGATAGTTCTCTTGGCCAGATTGATGTATCGCATTACGCCGTCTATCGGGTTATTAAGTTCGTGCGCAACCTTGCTTGCCAGCTTTCCCAGCGATGCAAATTTTTCGGCACTGGCGAGCTGTTTTTTGATATTTTCTTTTTCGGTAATATCCTTCAGCATTATAA
Source organism: Sedimentisphaerales bacterium (assembly GCA_049691175.1). Lineage (GTDB taxonomy): Bacteria > Planctomycetota > Phycisphaerae > Sedimentisphaerales > UBA12454 > JAPLMW01. The sequence goes on along the minus strand of JBAVNP010000258.1, from coordinate 8,160 downwards.
GCCCCCCCTCTATCAAATTATCCGAAGAGCCCCTTAGCGGCACAAACATTATCTGCAAAACCACCTGACTGCCGGCAGTATGATAGCCTATGTTATCAAAGTGGTAGCTTTTGCCGTTTTCTATAACATCGAGAAGTGTTTTTCGCCAGCTTCCCCAGATTTTTTCATTAGTCCCGGCCGCGAGTGTAACATCAGCGCTTTGCAGCACATTCATAAGCTCAGATGCAGATGGATTTACACTTACGACTTTAAGCTCCCTGTCAAATACGATTACGCCCACCGGCAGTGATTGCAAAATCACCTGTGTAAAATCTCTACTCCCGGCGGCGATAACCTCTTTGCTTAACGTGATTTGCTTTCCAGTTTTAGACATAAAACAGTATTATAGAAAACTTTAGCGGTTATTGTCAAGCTTATATGTTGCAAAAAATCAACAATACTGTTTTAAAACACACTCTTTCGTTATCTGTGTTTTTTACTATAACATATTTATTTTAAATATGTTATGACTCTTTATCCATATTTGGCGATTAGAATGTATCCTTATTCTGCTATTCTTGTCCTTATGAGATTAAATTTTGTTGTGGTTTTTAAACGACATTTGCCAGTTTGACAACTTCCCAGGTTTAAAATAAACAACAAAACGTCCATAAGCTTTTTATTAAAAAGCTCTTAGGTGTGTTAAAATGGGGTGTTTGAAATATTCTATATTTGGTATATTATTTGCGGCAGTCCTATAAAAACAAAGGTATTGGCTTTACCTATTTTATTTTTATTTACTCTGAATTAAGGCATGGAAGCAATGGGAGGAGCAGATGATAGGAGGAAACACAGACGCCTACCCGTAAGGGTAGGGGCGTTGTGCCGGAAGATAGGTTCGGTGCACGACCACGCCCTTAGCGGCAATACTGTTGATATCTGCCCCGATGGCCTCTTGCTCGAAACCCATCCTGAGCTTATCGAAGGAATCAGTCAGAATTCTACCACAGACACCGGAGACCTTTTTAATATCGAACTTGACATACCGGATGCCGACAGCGCCAACCGGTTCAGCGGCAAGGTTTCAGCGTATGCAAGAATAGTCAGAATTGCCTCATCGCAGCCTGAGCAGAAAATCGGCAAAAAACAGATAGCATTTCAATTCTGCACTCGGCCGCAGTTCGATATCTAACAGGCTTCGATAGCGGGGTTGACATTCAGTTTTCTTTAAATTACCATCAGCTTTTATGAATATGAAAAAGTTTATCTGTTTACTGGCAATTCCATTTTTCATTTCATTTTTGTCGGATTGCACAGGTTCCTCCCGAAAGCCCCGGCGAAACATCAAGGCTGCTGAATTGATTAGCCGGCAGCAACCGCTGGAAGGCAAATTTATGACTGTCGATTTACACATATACGTGTTTCGAATTCAGACAAAAAAACTGCCGCAAATTCAGAATCAAATCGGCCAAACGAACGCACTGCCCGTAAAATACGATGACCCTGACGCCTTTTTGGCAAACGGCCTTATCTGCTGCCAAGGCGACAGAGCTTCCTGGCAGAAAATAGCTCAACTTTTGGCGCTATCGCAGTCCAAAACAATAAAACAAATCAATATTCTGATGACTGAAAATACGGCCGAAGATATTGTTATTGCCGAAGCAGTTAAATCGGTTTCGGCTATCTATTACTCTAACAACGCAACGGCGGGCATCAATTTTGACGCCGGCCAAATGGTTTTACGTTTAAAAGTGAGTCCTTTAATAGGTTTGCGGCAGGCCTGCCGGCTTGATGTAACACCTGTTTACAAAATAATAAGTCGGGAATCCAAAAAATTGAAATCCAGCGAAAAAAATCGCGAATTTATCTTCGATTCAGCGGCTCTCAGCGTCCGCTGGCAGCCTGACCGGTATGTCCTGATTGCTCCCGCCAATGCCAAAGAAGAGCAAAATGAAGCACAAACTATAGGAAATATCATATCCTACCGGCAAACCCCCGAAGATACTGCCGACCTGTGTCTGATAGCCTGTGATTCGATAAACAGTCCCCTATAAAAAATCCTGCAAAAAATCAAAAATAATATTGACAAACCTTTTAAGTAGGACTAAAATAGTCTTATATGGATATTATACGGCGAAATACTGATTATGCTCTGCGGCTTGTTGCGGCTATTGCGGAAAACTACGGCAAGAGTGCAACTTCCACAAGAAAGCTTGCTAAAGATTGTGTCGTATCTTACGAACTCGCCTGTAAATTGCTTCAAAAGCTCTCTTCGGCAAAATTAGTTACAAGCCGTATGGGCGCCAACGGCGGCTTTGAACTTGCGAAAAATCCTGAAAAAATCAGCCTTTATCAGGTTATAGCGGCTGTTCAGGGCGATATCTGTCTTAATCGCTGCGTTGGCAACGCAAAAAAATGCCCTAACGGCCGAAAATGCAAAACAAGGAAAAAACTTGTTGCTCTGCAGAAATATATCGGAGAACATTTAAAAAATATAAAGCTCAATGAAATCGGATAATTGAAAGGATAAAATATGTTTTGTTATCAGTGTGAACAGACGGCCGGCGGACAGGGATGCACGAAAATCGGCGTTTGCGGCAAGGACCCCGACATTCAAGGCCTTCAGGATATGCTCGTCTTCGGCCTTAAGGGTATCGCCGCTTATGCCTATCACGCAAGAGAGCTGGGCAAAGCCGATGCGGAAGTTGACGCTTTTATGCACGAGGCTCTTTTTTCCACGCTGACTAACGTTGACTTCGATTTAAATAGACTCTTCGAACTTGTGCTAAAGGCTGGTCAGATGAACTTAAAAACGATGGAAATGCTGAATAATGCCCACGTCGAAAGATTTGGCGCGCCAAAGCCCGCACAGGTTTTTGCGGGCACAAAAGCCGGGCCCGGTATTGTCGTTACCGGCCACGATTTGCTCGACCTCTACGAGCTTTTAAAACAAACCGAAGGCAAAGGAATAAACATTTATACTCACGGCGAAATGCTGCCCGCCCATGGTTATCCTGAATTGAGAAAATTTAAACATCTTGTCGGCCATTACGGCACAGCCTGGCAGAACCAGCGCAAGGAATTCGATGAGTTCTCCGGCGCGATGCTGGTTACAACCAATTGTGTTATGATTCCAAAAGACAGCTACAAAGACAGAATGTTCACCTGCGGCATAGCGGGCGTCGCGGGAGTTGAACATATTAAAGGCCGCGACTTCAGCAAGGTAATTCAAAAAGCGTTAAAATCCGCGCCTCTGAAGGAAAATAAAGCCGGCACATTAAGCACAGGTTTTCACTATACAGCCGTGCTCGGTCTTGCCGATAAAATCATCGCCGCAGTAAAGGCCGGCAAAATCAGGCGATTCTTTTTCATCGGCGGCTGCGACGGCGCAAAACCCGGAAGAAATTACTATACCCGCATCGCAGAACTTGTGCCGAAAGACTGCGTAATACTCACCGCAGCCTGCGGAAAGTACCGCTTTAACTATAATGATTTCGGAACAATCGACGGCATACCGAGACTGGTTGACACCGGCCAATGCAACGATTGTTACTCTGCGATAAAAATCGCGATGGCACTTAGCGAAGTGTTCAAATGCGGCGTGAATGATTTGCCGCTGTCGTTTGTTGTTTCGTGGTACGAGCAGAAAGCCGTTGCGATTCTGCTTACGCTGCTTTATCTTGGCGTAAAGAATATCAGGCTCGGACCTTCCCTGCCGGCCTTTGTCAGCCCGAATATTCTAAAAATCCTGATTGAAAAATATAACATAAAGCCGATTGGCGAACCAGAAAAGGATATGGCCGAAATGCTTGGATAAAAAGGAAGTAAAGAGATAAGGAAATAAGGAACCGCGTCAGACGGTTGCGGTTACGTCAGACGTTTGACGTCTCACGAAACGAGCAGTACAACTGCAGGACGTAAAACGTATTTCATTCCTTACTTCTTTACATCCTTATTTCCTTACTTCCATTACAATAATTTTAAGGAAAGTTAAAAATGCGAAAACCCAGTAAAAATATTACTCTAAAAGCCTGCGTCGCAAAGGCGGTTAATCTCGCCGGCCTTGTTGAATACTCCTCTGATTCAATTGTCAGCAAAACGATAATTGATAAATCTGTCGGGACTGTAACGCTTTTCGCCTTCGACGCAGGGCAGGGTTTAAGCGAACATCAGGCCCCTTACGATGCACTCGTCCAGATTGTCGAAGGAGCCGCTATTCTGACTATCGGCGGAAAAAAAATTAAGGCGTCGGCAGGTCAAATTGTCATTATGCCCGCAAATGTTCGGCACAACGTGCAGGCTAAAGAAAAATTTAAAATGCTTTTGACTATGATAAGGTCGTAAATGTTCGAGTTTTTAAAATCCATTGCTGTTGATTTCTGGACGACGGTGGGCCAGATGAGTCCCTATCTGCTGTTTGGCTTTGCTGTTGCCGGAGTTCTGAAGGTTTTGATACCGACAAGTTTTGTGCAAAAGCATTTGGGCGGCAAAGGAATCCGACCGGTATTCTGGGCTTCTCTTTTCGGTGTGCCGCTGCCTTTGTGCAGCTGCGGCGTTATACCAGTTGCAATGTCGCTTCACAAACAGGGCGCAGGCAAAGGCGCAACAATAGCTTTTCTTTTAAGCACGCCGCAAACGGGCATCGACAGCATTTTAGTAACTTTCGCTCTTTTGGGTCCTGTCTTTATGATAGCCCGTCCTGTTATCGCTTTAATCACGGGTGTTATCGGCGGCATTGCCGTGGATTTGTTCGACCGCAAAGATTTTACAATCACCCCGGACAGTGACGAGGAAAATTCTTCAGGAAGCAAAAGTAAACTTGCAACAGGTTTCAGGCACGCCTTTGTCGTCCTGCCCCGTGATATCGGAACGGCAATGCTGGCGGGTTTGATTATTGCCGCGATTATTTCAGTTGCCGTGCCTGACGACTTTTTCGCCGAAAAAATCGGCACCGGGTTTGGCGCTATGGTCGTAATGATGCTGGTCGGTATTCCTCTTTATGTCTGCGCGACGGCTTCAGTGCCGATAGCGGCCGCTCTTATCGTCAAGGGTCTTTCGCCGGGCGCCGCTCTTGTTTTCTTAATGACCGGCCCTGCAACCAATGCCGCCGGTTTAATAATAATCTGGAAAATCCTCGGCAGACGCACGGCGATTATTTATATACTTACCGTCGCAGTTTGTGCACTGGCCTCCGGACTGCTGCTCGATGCAACGTTCAGTGATTTAGGCAGTCAGATACAAAGCCATTATCACAAAATGGCCGCAACGCCGCTTGAGCATATCAGCGCGGTAATACTCCTGATAGTCCTCGGCTTTGGAATTTATAAAAAACACTATAGAAAAGAATAAATTTCTGATGACACCCTCCATCCTGGCTGTCGCAGAGGGGTGTGAAGTCTGAAAAATTGCAATTTCACCGCTATCCGAACCGCGGATTTTTCTGACCGCTGTAATATCTCTCACATATCGGATGAATTATTTATTTACATCTGCGACAAAAACAAGATTTGCATCTTTGTATTTATACTCCTTTTTTTCAATTTTATCTACGAACCTATCGTCGTTTTTCAAGCCGAGATTTTTATAGGTAAATGTTTCTGCCGGAATGGAATGGTTTAATTGCTGATTATTCAAGATATATTTTCGTTCTTGGACAATAGAGCCATCACTAACATCGTAATTGAAAAAGTTTATACAATTTGGGATGTATATTCCATCAACAATAGAATATTCAATTTCTGTATTAAAATGTTTTTGGAGCTTGGAACCGAGAATCTCTGATTTTATTAGGTTATAACCAGCCTCGCTTGCAAAATATGAACTCATGAATATATATTCCGTCTTCGCTGTTCTAAAAGGCGTTAATACGTGGTACACTATATCATTGCCATCACGATTCACCTCACACTTTGTGGGAGGCAAATCTATTAGGTCGTCTTTTGGCTCTTGGGTATTTTTCTCAAAACGTTTTTGGCATCTTGCAAGATAATCCCAAAGCTGATCCTCCATATAAACCATGTTTCTAGGGTCAAACATACCTTCTTTTAAGACAGTATCTCTTTGGTCGGAAATATTTTTTTTAACAGATTTTTCAAGAGGTTTTTTGATCACCCGTCCACTGCTCACTATACCAGAAGTGGAATCTTTGTACTTATTTGGAGCATACTCAAGATAGCCTTCTGGCGTAACAATAAAAATACGATGAAGGGGAAAAGATAATTCAGGTAGGGTATTTAAAAAAACACCCGAGCTGGTATCGATATATTGCATCGGTTCCGCCCTATATACACAGTCATAGTTACAACCTTTTGTTAAGTCTATAATAAACTTTTTTGTGCCGAAGGCAGTCTGTAAAATAGTTTGAGGTGTTTTGCCTTGTCCAGTTGTTTTATTTCTGAAAACCTCCTCGGCAGCATCACCTTTAAATAACAGATTGATAGTATAATCTACATCTCCTTGCCAAGTTTTTATTTTCTCAAGGTTACTTTTGGTTTTACTTGATATCAAATTAAAAACATTCGATATTTCTTCTTTTGCGATTGGCTGGAATTGACGACCTTCTAATTTGTTTTGTTCCGCAATAGCAAAGTCTAAAATATACGACATCACACACCCAGAAAAAACACCAACAACAAATAAATTTCTTAAAGATTTCATGATTTATCCTTATAAAATAAAAATATCAATTCTAACTTTTTTAACCTTTAATGTTCATATTTAATTTCAAGATAGAATATCAATAGGCACATGGTGATTCAATCCTATAGTCTTCTCCTAGTATACCCGGTTCTATAAATGCTACGCAAGCAAAACAAAGGGCACTTTCATCGTCTACTATTTCACACCTTCCAGAGTCACAATAATTTTCAAATTGAGGAATATCCGTAGAGAGACAATTTCGTTCCTCTTTGCAAAGCACCCATCCAGGTTCTGGACATTGGCCGGGGCATCCTCCAGAACAATTCTTTATATCAATGTTTTCATAAGTTATTTTACTACTTACTGGAGAACACAAACCAGTTGTGAAATCAAGGCAAGTTCCTACACAGTTAGTATTGGTTCCTTTACAACTGCTAGAATCAACGGTTTCGTCACATGCACTATGACATGCGTGATCTACAGAACAACACCATTGACCAGGAGGACAACAACTGCCATAACAACAGGTCTCATTAGGATCGCAGTAAGATTTGCAACTTCCATCCACGCAACTTTTGCAATTGAGACTATCGCAGCACGAACTGCCGCAACAGGATTTCCCGTTAGGACAGGTTTTTCCGGTTCCATTATTGCAACAATGCTGCTCGATGCGACGTTCAGTGATTTAGGTAGTCAGATTCACAGCCATTATCACAAAATGGCCGCCACGCCGCTCGAGCATATCAGCGCAGTAATACTGCTGATAGTTCTTGGCTTTGGAATTTATAAAAAATACCATATATGAATTTACCTTTTTTATTTTATGCTACGTCCATGCAAATGTATCTATGTCCTTTATATTGGCACCGGACTGACCGTTGTACATCAGTAACTAAAATATTTCAAAACTAATACTATTTCTCCGTTTTTGAGTTTTCTTTCTCTTGCTCTTTGCAATTGTGTTCCAATGTTTTCTCTATATGTTTTTTAACACATGAAAGTGCTTCGTAACGACGCTTTTCTTGGGTTGATGAAATTTTATTTAATTCTTTGTCAATATATGGCAATGCGACCTTGCTATATTTAATTAGTACCGTTGCGACTGCCCCATCCTGAATTGCTTCTATTGTTTTGACACCATTTTTGCCTTTAACCCAGTCGAGACCACTGCTCTTCAAATTACTCAGTAAGTAATTTATTTCTTTTTCCGGCCCAATAATGCCTTCTCTTTCCATCTTTGCTCTTAGAAAAAGTTCATATGCCTTTTCTTGCGTCCTCCAGTCGGGTATTTTTCTCTCTTCCAAATAGATACTTCTAAACATATCAAAGATTTCCTTCTCGCTTTTCCATGAGTACAATGCTTCCAAAGTTGCTCGAACTACGCTTGAATAATCGCTATCTTCCCATACATATTTTTCAGATTTGGGCCCTTGTTTCCAATAAGTGTTAAATATACTGAGTAAAGAGGTTTTTGCCTGCTCGCTGCCAATTTTCCCCAAAGCTTCAATAATTTCTATTTTTACATAAGGGGTAGAATCTATT
>JBAVNP010000257.1:0-21034 GCA_049691175.1 Sedimentisphaerales bacterium | reverse complement strand
CATTTTTCACTGTTCACTTTTAGTTTTTCACTTGTTCAAGGCCATATATGGCTCTCTATATATAGAGAAGAAGTTGCGCGTTTTTGTCGAAATTTGATCAAGAAAATTTTGTCCGCAATTCGTAAGTGCTTGTTAAATAAGGATATAATTTTTTTTATTTTTTCAAAGCGCGCAACTTTTTTGTTGCGCATTTTTGCTTATCTGGACAAAATATAGCCACTAAGACACCAAGACACGAAACCTTATTTATCGCTGATTGCGCAGATTTCTCTGATTTAATTAACCACGAATGAACACAAATAGACACGAATTTCAGACACGGATTTGCACTGTTTGTTTCAACAAATTATTCTTCAAATAATTTTGTGTTCAAAGCAAAGGCGGTGCTCAAAGCGAGCTTTTGTGCCAGCCAATTTGCTTTGTCCACAGGCTGAAAAATCAGCCTTTGTTGAAACAAAACACGGTAACGCCGGTGATAATCTATCCCTTATACCCTAAATTTTCATTGTTTTCCGCCAGATTGAAGGCTATAATTTATCCTAATATGGGAAAAAAGAAGGAATCGAATTCTAAGAAACAACCACAGGCCGGCAAGCCATCATCCCTGCTCGATACGCGGGTAATCTACTGCGGCGATAACCTCGAACAATTAAAAAAACTGCCCGAAAACTGCGTTGACCTTATTTATATCGACCCACCCTTTAACTCCAACCGCAACTATGAGGTCTTCTGGGGCGAGACAAAGGAAAAACGCGCATTCGATGACCGCCACGCTTCAACACAGGCATACATCGAATTTATGCGCCCCCGCTGCGTCGAACTCCACCGCGTTTTAAAGAAAACCGGCAGTTTCTATTACCACTGCGACTGGCACGCCTCACACTATGTCAAAATTATGCTCGACCAAATTTTCAGCGAAAACTCTTTCCGAAATGAAGTGATATGGAAACGAGCTAATGCTCACAACGACCCGCAAGGCTACGGCGTGGTTACAGACACCATCTTTTTCTATACCATGGCAGACAATTACACTTGGAATACGCCATATGTTCCGTATTCACAAGAATACGTCAAAAGTCACTGGAAGAAGATGGACACAGATAGCCGCCGATACCGTCTGATTCCGCTTGACGCACCTCGACATGGAGATGGCGGCAATCTGATTTATGAGTGGAAAGGTAAGTTGCCTGCAAAGACGCGAACTTGGTCGTGCGTTATTGACAAGATGAAAGAGTTGGAAAAAGCCGGGAAGATTGCTTATACAAAGAATGGAACGCCATGCCTTAAGCGTTATATAGATGAAACGCCTGGCGCGCCGGTACAAAATCTGTGGGATGACATTCCTCCTGTAAACCCAATGGCTGCCGAGCGCCTCGGCTACCCCACACAAAAACCTTTAGCACTACTTGATAGAATAATTGAGGCTTCAAGCAATCCTAATGATATTGTATTAGATGCTTTTTGTGGTTGTGGTACTGCATTAGTTGCCGCTGAAAATCTTGGCAGGCAATGGATAGGCATTGATATTTCGCCGACTGCCTGCCGTGTAATGGCAAAGCGTCTGCGCGATGTTTGCCATCTCAAAGAAGATGAAAAACTCTGGCGCATCGGCCGCGGTTTTGTCGTCCGGGATTTGCCTCGTAGCGAAAAGCAGCTTAGAGAACTTCCGCCATTTGAATTTGAAAACTGGGCCGTTATCGCCCTCGGCGGCATCCCCAATAAAGCGCAGGTCGGCGATATGGGAATTGACGGCAGGATTTATCCTGTCTCTGCCGTGCCGAAGAAAAAGGAAGGCGAACTGGAATTTATGGATGTCTGGTACCCAATTCAGGTCAAGCAGAAGGACAAGGTTGGCAGGCCGGACATAGATTCTTTCGAGGCGGCTATGATGCGCAACGACCGGACAAAAGGCTTTTTCGTGAGTTTCGATTTTTCATCTGACGCGATGAGTGAGATACAGGCGTTTTTCAAAAAGACCGGCAAGAGCATTATTGCTTTGACCGTGAAAGACATTTTGGACGAACAAATCGCGTATAAACTGGCATGAAATAACGAGTTAGTATGACAATCGAGTATATAAGTAGTATATCAACTATAATTTTTTCCGCTTTAGTGGCTTTTTCAACTGTCATATACGCGGTTCTTACATGGAAATTGGTTAGTGAAACTATAAAGCTAAGAAAAGCTCAAACGGAACCTACAATATCTATTCGCATCGAACCGAATGAGCACTGTTTGCTTTATTGCGATATGATAATACAAAATATAGGACTTGGTCCTGCATACGATTTAAAATTTTATTTGGATTCTGAAATCAAAGATATTGATGGAAAGCCATTATCAGAATTAAATCTTATAAAAAATGGTATTAGATACTTAGCGCCTAATTCAAAAAGGCAATTTTTCTTTGCACAATTTTCTGAAAAATCAAAAGATACTATGAAAATCCGGGATTCCTTTGAAATCAAAGTCATTTATAAAAATAGTCAAGATGAAATCCTTGATGAATGTTTCACAATAGATTTTTCAGAGTTCCTTGGCTTAACAACGCTCGGTGAACTTCCTATGTATTCGATAGCAAAAAGCCTTAAAGCTATTGAAAGCAAAATTCAGCATTGGAAACCATAACTTCGTTTGAGCTATAATTTGTCTTTAAAATGAAAGTGGTAAATGACCTCTAAGTCAGTTGAATCAGAATTATGGCATAAACGTGTAAATAGATGGAAAAAAATTTCAACCATCTCTCCAAAAGATATATTTGAAATTTGTCAAAATTATCTGGCTGAAAGTGCTGATGCCACTCTTGGGCGACAAAGAAAAGAATATCCTCCAAGTATGAAAATACCTCCTGAAAAAGAAAGTCAATTTTTCCCATTGGTTTGGGCGGCTGAAATTAGAGGAATGTCCACCGAAGCATCACAAATTGAACATGCTATAACACCTATGATGACTCACGTTGGAAGTGGAAAAATGGAAAAAGAGAGTAATCTCTATAAAATTATTACCGAAGGCGAATGTGCGGTAGAAAGTCTGTGTCGTAAGATTCAATTAGAGATATGTGAAAAAGAAGAACCGAAGAATGAAGAAAAGTTGACCACGCCACAAAGAATAAAATTGTGGCTAATAACGTTTGTAAAAGAAACCTATCGAATTACAGTAAAGAGTTTTTTTGATTCTATATCTGGGAAGTAAAAAGGAAGGAAATTAAAGGGGTCAGACACCGTTTCCTGCTAATCATTTTATTTTTTGAATTATTTTTTTCTCTGAGTCGGAGTTTATCCCGTGAAGTGTTTTCTTATATGCATCATAGAACCTCTTAAAACTACTTCATCGGGGTGGTGAAAACTAAAAATTTTCAATCTTAAATTTTAAATTCCTCATCCTCTATATTCATATGCACTATGCTCGTATGCAGTATACTCGTATGCAGTATACTGCATACGAGTATAGTTAAAAACAACTAACAATGTCTCTTGCTTCTTTAAGGCGCCACTGCGCAGCAGTAAAATTCAAAGCGATGTGCCGACAACAAGCTTGCTTGTAAGTAAGGCACACGGTTTGAATTTAATGGTGTTTGAAAAACACCGCCTTAAAGCAAAAAAAACTCTGTGCTCTCTGTGAACTCTGTGGCAAAAGTAATTCGTGAAAATTCGTGGTGAAAAAATCCGAGTAATCCGTGAAATCTGTGGTTAAAAAAACTTCGTGTCTTAGTGCCTTACCTGTCTTGAGCGTAGTCGAAAGAGTGGCTATTACAAAAACCCGAAAAAGAAAACCCCGCCGGAATAGAGAATCGAAAATCGAGAAGTTGAGAGAAACACGCCGCCCCAATCCGCCGTCGCCAAAGGCTATGGCGAGACAAGGTGGCGGCGGCTAAATGAGATTGCTTCGGCTGCGGCCTCGCAATGACCCCGATGATTTCCTGTAGCAACTCCAAAGAAGCAAACTCTCGGGAATGACAAAATCGCAGGGCAGGTTGAAACAAGCGGAAAAAGACATTTTGGGTCGTTAAATGCCTCGCTAAACTGCCAAACAGCCTTAAATTATCTGAAAAAAAGTAGATATAAAAAATATTCTGTTGCTATAAAAGGTCAAAAAGGGTATTATTCCACAAATAAATATTTGCGTAATAGGCTGATGAAATAGCATGTTAATGCAGGATTTTCCGAAGGAACTTTCCGCTAAGTCATCTCTTATTTGGCAGTGTTATTTGAAATTTTTTCCGGAATATCGGCCGGGCGTCCGGCGTAAGCGTTTAATTTAATTTTGAAGGATTTGGTATGAACATTTATGTAGGTAATTTAGCAAGAGAAGTGACGGAAGAGCTGCTGCGACAGACTTTTGAAGCGTATGGCCAGGTCGGGTCTGCAAGCATTATAAAAGATAAATTCAGCGGCGAATCGAGGGGATTTGGTTTTGTTGAAATGCCTTCGAAGGATGAGGCTCAGGCAGCCATTGATGGATTGAACGGCAAAGAAGTAAGCGGCAGGGCAGTCAAGGTCAGTGAAGCAAATGAACGAGGCAGCAGGGGCGGCAGCAGAGGCGGCCCGCGTCGCGGCGGTTTCGGCGGCGGCAACAGAGGTCCTCGCGGCGGCGGACAAAGTCGCTTTCAGGATTAGAAAGTAAATTCCATATCGTATTGTTTTTGTAATCCCATAAGAGGAGAAGGGTTTTTCTGCGCCTATTATAGGCGATTGGCTGTATCATTTCTGTATCCAGAGCTCCAATTTGTTTTTCGTCCCATAAAATTGTTCAATAAATTGTCTAATGTGCCTGTGATTCGAGGCGCAAGGGCAGACTCTGCTTAAAGTTAAGGCAGATAAGGATATAACCGAATGTAGTAATTAAACGGTATGGATACTATGGATTTGGACAGGGGACAAAGTGTTAAAAATGGAAACTAATAGCCAGAAGGTAAAAATACCAGTTTTTGTTCCATTAAGCCTGGCGATTTTAATTCTGCTGAGCTTTTCAATTCTTGGCTCTTACTGGCTGCAGCATCGCAGCTATGTCGAGAGGGTCCAGACGAAAATTGAAGGTACGCGTGCGCTTTTCACCAGGAGTCTGCTTGAAGATGTGCGTTTAATGGGCAATACGCTCGACTTTTTAAAAGAAAGAACTGACCTGCAGCAGGCCTGGCTCGAGAAAAATCGTCCTCGTCTGCTTGAGCTTTCATCACCGCTTTTTGAGGATATTCGTTCGAAATATAATATAACCCATCTGTATTTTCTTAATCTCGAGAAGATTTGTTTTTTACGGGTGCATAGCCCGACTCAATATGATGACCTTATAAATAGAGCTACATTGAATTCAGCGGCGGCCCAGAAAAAGCCTATATGGGGCATTGAGCTGGGTAAGTACGGCACCTTTACGTTGCGTGTGGTCCATCCCTGGTTTATTGACGGCAAATTGACCGGTTATATTGAACTCGGCGAGGAAATTGTGCATATTATGCCGGCATTGAAAGAAGTTTTTGGTGTTGAGCTTTTTACTGTTATCAAAAAGCAGTATCTTGCCCGCAATGACTGGGAAGAAGGAATGCGGATGATGGGACGCAGTGAGGCCAACTGGGATTTTTTGAAGGATGGGGTCGTAGTGGATTCTACATTTAGAAACCTTTCGCAAAAGTCCCTGCAAAACATAAAAAAAAACCTTGACAGCGGCGACAGGTCTTTGTTTGGGATAACAATTGATAATCATAAATACAACGGCGGTCTTGTAACTTTAGTTGATGCCGGCGGTCGCCATGTCGGTGATATTGTCGTAATAAAAGATGTTACGGATATGGAAGCATCGCTGAGAATATTCTTAACAGTGCTGGCTTCTGTATGGCTTATCGTTGGCTCTGCCTTATGCATTCTGTTTTATATGTATATCCGACGAATAGAGTTGAAATTAACAGGTGTATATACGAATCTTCATGACCAGATAGAAAAGCGGAAACAGGCTGAGGGACAATTGCGGGATGCCTATGACCGGATGGAGGCTACGGTGCAGGAACGCACTCGTGAATTAAGCGAAGAAGTCGCCGAGCGAACCAAAGCTGAACAGGTGCTGCAGCAGTTTAATAAGGAAATGGGACTTACAGTTGACAGGTTGACAGCAGCCGGCCATGAACTTGAGCAGTTTGCCTTTATTACTTCTCATCATTTAAGGGAGCCGGTCAGAAAAATATCCATATTCGGAAGATTATTGGCCGATTCTCTGGGGGATAAATTAAGCGGCGACCAGCGGGAGAATCTTGAATTTATGATTGACGGCGCCAACAGGATAGAGCAGATGATAAGAGGGCTTAAGCTTTATCTTGAAGCATCAGTGGACAAGATTGAATTTGAAGATATCGATTTAAATCTAATTTTGCAGAAGATAAAAAAGTTTGACCTTGCAAATGAGCTTGAGCAGACAGGAGGGACCATTGTGGTGCCCCAGTTGCTGCCTTTGATTAAAGGCCGTTTTGTTCAAATACGCCAGGTTATGCATCAGCTTATAACAAATAGTTTGAAGTATCACAAAAATGATATTCCGCCGGAAATTGTTATACGGGCATATCCGCAGGATAATCAAATGGTTTGCATAGAGGTGGAAGATAATGGCATCGGCATCAAGGAAGAATACCTTAATTATGCTTTTAATCCATTCAAGCGTCTGCACACAGAGCAAAGTTATGAAGGTGTCGGTATTGGTCTGACTATTTGCAAAAAAATCGTTGAGCGGCATGGCGGACAGATTGGCATAAGATCGGTTTACGGCCAGGGCACTGTAGTATGGTTTATCCTGCCGCTTGCAGCGGATGCGGAAGATAAAGCAACGGCCGCTTCGGGCACAGGAGCCGCAAATTCATAAAATCGGAGCTTGTCTGCGCCTGATTTTTTCTTTTGTCACGGATTTTTTATAAAGTGCAGAGCCTCGATAACCAGCAGGTAAAGCCAGCCGATTTGCAGGATAAAGAACAGAATAATCTGCACCCATTCCGCACGGTGTTTTGCCGAGACCGTGAAATTTTCAACAACCAGCGAATAAGTGTCTTCCAGCGATTCGAGCTTGCTGCGGATGGTTCTTCTCCAGTCGTCGATTTTGAATTTTGCCGCAGCCAATTCATAAAACCGTGCCGAGTACCAGTCACCGATGAGTTTTATATCGCGTTCCAGCCGCTGTAATTCTGAAATGGAAACCATTCGTAGTTCCATCGTTTCTTTCATTTTTTGAGCCATCTCTTTACTTCGCAGATGCATTCCGCCAGCCGGCATGTTATGCACCATCTCTGCCATTCTCGATAATCTGCCGTCGAGCTGATGGTCGAGGATTCTGTGCCGCAGAAGCTGCAGATTCGCCAGTGTCAGCAGTTCCAAATCTTCTTCGATATCGCCGATAGGGTCGAAAAGAAACGCACCGTCCCAGTCGATTATCGACAAATCGTTATTACCGTATTTTATTCTGCTGCCTAATGTGTACTGCACTTCCTGCGGGTCAAGGTCCAGCATTTCGGATTTCAAAAGTGAGACAATGACGTCCCGATGTGTGAGGAACTGGTCCGGGTCTCCCGGATAATTGGTGACGGCAAAAACTGAGTATTCTTCGCTGAACAGCAAATCTCCGCCGTATTCTTTCAGGATTCGATATGAGTGTTCATAAGATTGTTTTTCGAGTGCGAAAACGCCTTCCTTATTAAATATATTTTCCACATCTATTGTCGTCTGGATAAGCAGCACATCTGGCTGGTACCCCCGTAGGTGGAATGTTACATTTTGGTCGCCGATTGTAAAGTTTTCCTGTCCGACGACTACCTGTCTGGGCACAGCGGTTTTGTAATATACAGGCGAGCTTTTGATAATAGTGGGGTTGAATACCTCGCCGGCCAATTCCCGCGTAACCTTTCCCAATAGAAGAGTAATAAGTTGTTGCTTAATTTCAGCCATATCCCGAATTATAACTGTCTTTTATGTTTTAGACCACAAGGATTTCCCCTTTTTCATTATGCCTTTTTTGCCGATATATAGTGTATCAGATTAAGAGAACGGCTTATGATAAAATGTCCATATTGCGGTAAAGAGTTTGAAGAACAAGTCCAGCCTAAGCAGAAGTGGTATTTTTCCACTTATTGGTTTGTGATAGCGCTGTTATGTGTCGGACCTTTTGCACTGCCTCTTATGTGGTTTAATCCCCGCTATAAACTCATAACGAAAGTTGTCGTATCAGTAGCGGTCATTGGCATCACTATATGGTTCTATAGTGCAGTCATATCTGCATATCATTTGGCGATGCAGCAGTTGGGAGGATTGAAAGGCGAATTTTGAGTAAACTTCAACTCTCCGAGACGATCAATGAATTCCTAACTCCCCGAGTAGGGCTCGAACCTACGACCTAGCGGTTACAGCTTCCTTCAGGTTTCCCTAAAGACCGGACTATCTCATCACCATATCCTTATTACGGACTTAGGTGTTGGGCGCTTACTGGGCTTATCGGCACAGGCCGCCTCATCCCATAGTCTCTGCACCTTCCTATTCACTTTTTGTACTGCCTGCGTGAACAGGCTTGGCTCAGGATTACCATTCCCACATCAGCGGGGTTAGGCTTCCCTGAATTCACCCAATTTTCATCCTGATGTTTCCATCAGGAGCTGCAACTTTTAGCATGAAGTTCTCGATGACAGTTGGCACAAAGCAGGATACATTTTTCCAATTTTTTTTCTACCCGTTTCCAGGACCTTGCATAACCTTTTTCTGAGAGACCGAAGTTCTTATCTGATTTTTCCAAATGATGAAATTCCAAAGCATCCACGCATCTGTTGTATCCACATTCTTCACATTTTCCACCTTTTGCAGCTACAGCCATTTGCCTTATTTTACTTCTTCGCTTTCTGACTGCTGCAATCAGATAACTTTTTCTCTCAGCGTAAGTCCTTGTATCCTTTTTTGCCAGCTATCATCTCCTTTCATACTTTGTCTTACAGCCGCTCGCTCTACCGATTGAGCTATCGGGGAAATAACTGCAAAACAGATATTTTCCAGATTTCGGGCAATTTGTCAAGTACAAATGTTTTGTTAAACTACGACAGAAAAAAGGCTAAAAGCTGGACAAACCATCAAATTTAAGGTAACATACTATGTTTTCCAGCCTGGGAATAGTTCTTTTTATGTCTATTTTAACTGGTATAAAGTGTATTTAAAAATCTATTTGGATTGTTATAATATCGGCTTATGGCGATAGATAGGCTCGAACTAAAGGGTTTTACAATAATTAAAAAGCTCGGCACAGGTGCCCGAAGCACGATTTACCTTGCGCTCGATGAGGAAACAGGCAGTACAGTCGCCCTTAAACGCTCTGTCTATGAAAAGCCGGAAGATGGCCGAATATTCGAGCAAATGATAAATGAATACAAGGTTTCAAGGATTATTCAGCATCCGTATTTACGCAAATGCGATAAGCTGATCAGGATTCGTAAGATGCTTAAGGTCAAGGAGTTATTGCTTACTATGGAGATGTTTGAAGGTGAGACCCTTGAAAAATCCAAAAACCTCAGTCTTGGCGATGTGCTGCTGGTGTTTCGTATGGTTGCTGAAGGCCTCAATGCCATGCATCAGCAGGGCTTTATCCATTGCGATATCAAGCCAAATAACATCCTTATAAATAATGATTCTGGCGCTATAAAAATAATCGACCTCGGTCAGGGCTGCAAAATCGGCACTATAAAGCCGAGGATTCAGGGCACGCCTGATTATATTGCGCCGGAGCAGGTCAAAAGAAGGCATCTCGACCGGCGGACCGATGTTTTTAATCTTGGCGCGACGATGTATTGGGCTCTTACAGGCAAGAACGTTCCGACGCTGATACCGCAGTCGAATGATATTTCAGCACTGCTCGGTCAGCGCCAGTTTCCGACCCCCCATCAGATCCACAACAGAATACCAAGGGGCGTTTCAAATCTTGTTATGGACTGTGTAAAGGAAGAGCCGGAAAAAAGACTGGCTTCAATGGATGAGGTAATTTCGAGGTTAGACCTTCTAATTCACAGCGTTTTTGCCAAAAAGCTGGGGAATCAGTAATGGCAGCGGACATTATAGAACTGCTGGAGGCTGGTATCAAGGCTAATGAAAATGACCCGTATCGACAGCACAATTTGATAGTTCTGCCGGACAGTGGTGATTTAGTTGTTGGCGGTGACATTCACGGCCATCGGCGAAATTTCGAACGAATAGTAACTTACGCCGCATTGGACAAAAACCCGGCCAGACACCTGATTTTGCAGGAGATAATACACGGCGGACCGGAAGACGAAAAGGGAGGGTGTTTATCATTTGAGTTGCTGGCTGATGCCGTCAGGATTAAGGTAAATTATCCTGACAGGGTGCACTTCATTCTCGCAAATCATGACACTGCTTTTATAAGCAACAACGATGTTATGAAAGGCGGAAAGGAAATGAATGCCGCGATGCGTGCCGCGATGCAAAGGCGTTTCGGCAGCCGGACAAAAGAGGTGGAAAGCGCGATAGAAAGGTTTCTTTTTTCACAGCCTTTGGCGGTCAGGTGTTCTAACCGGATATGGATTTCGCACTCGCTGCCCTCCGACAGAATGGTTGAAAAATTCGACTTCTCAATCTTTCAAAGACAATTGAAAATCAGCGATATTGTAAGACCCAATTCGGCATATCTATTGACCTGGGGCAGGGGGCACAGCAGCAAAACTCTTGCGTTTATTGCGCAGCAGCTCGATGTGGATTTATTTGTACTTGGTCATCAGATTCAGGAAACCGGCTGGATAAGCAATAATGAAAATCTGATTATAATCGACTCGCAGCACAATCACGGCCATCTGCTGCATATCAAACTGGATTCTCGATATACGATAAAACAATTAACAGATTCTCTTGTGCCGATTGCAAGTATTGAATGAGGACCCGGCGAATATGGCATTTTTGCATATAATAGCAGTTGTCTGTATTATTATACAGGTGCTGTTCGTTTTTCAGATTTTTAGTCACTACAAATATGTTCTAAAGAAATTTGCCAAAAGACATAACTACCGCCCTAAAGTCGCGTTGATTGTGCCGTGCAAGGGAATCGACACGGCTTTTGACAAGAACATCAGTTCGTTTTACCAGCTTGAGTATGATAATTATGAGTTGATATTTGTAACCGAAAGTTCCGAAGATGCGGCTTATAGTCATCTGCTTGGCCTTAAAGACCGATTTCAAAACCGCTCAAAGGCATTCAAGACGAGCGTTCTTATTGCCGGAATGGCAGACCAAGGCAGCCAGAAACTGCATAACATGCTTTATGCGTGCGGAAACGCTGGAAAAGATGCTGAAGTTTTTGCATTTGCCGATTCAGATGCCTGCCTTCGCGGCGACTGGCTCGGCCACCTTGTATATCCGCTGCGCAAGGAAAAACACGGTGTCTCAACCGGCTACCGCTGGTATGTGCCGCTGAAGAATAATCTCGCAACGCTGGCGCTGTCCGCGATGAATGCCAAAGTCGCTCAATTTCTCGGCCCGACAATATTCAATTGTGCCTGGGGCGGTTCAATGGCTGTTCGGGTCAATACTTTTAAAAAACTTGAGATGGATAAAATATGGCGAAAAGCGATAAGTGACGATTTGACGCTGAGCAGAGAAGCCAAAAAAGCAAAACTAAAGGTTATCTTTGCGCCGGGGTGTCTTGTTGCTTCTTATGAACAAACCAATTGGCGCAATCTTTTTGAATTTGCCAGGCGGCAGTTTATTATCACAAGGGTCACAGTACCCGGAACGTGGTGGTTCGGATTCTTCAGCAGTGTGTTTTCCGTATTAGGGTTGTGGGGTTTTACAGGGTTGGCAATTTTTTCATACCTTAACGGTTTGGAATACCGACAGACTTTTCTGACGGCGGCGATTATTTTTCTTGCGGGACAAACTATAAGGGCATTTTTAAGGCAGAAAATGATTTTCAGACTTCTTGCGGCAGAAACCGCAAAAATGAAAGCAGCGGCGCTGACGGATATTATCGGTGGGTCGTTATGGTCGTTGATTTTGTTTTTCTGTATTCTCAGTTCGGCTTTCGGCAGTATAATCACGTGGCGCGGCGTCAAATACAAACTTACAGGCCCGACAGAAGTAATCAGACTTGCTGGGGATGGTTGTTTTCACTGCCGATGATGTAAACGCGGTTTTTGCCGCTGCGTTTTGCCTCCAGCAGGGCTTTGTCGGCTTGAAAGAAAAGCTCCTCTACTGTTGAGCCGTCGCGAGGAAAAGTTGCCAGTCCGCCGCTTATTGCTAATACGCCTTTGCCCTCTGCGCCAAGCGCGGGAAGGTCGGTTTTGTTAAGCTCTCTTCTGAATCTTTCGCAGATGTTTATTACCTGTGTGGGATGTTCGCTTTCGATACGCCTTCTTTCCGCTTTAGGGTCTGTATCGAGAGAGACTGATTTTCCGGAGGGTAGATTCCAGAAAACAACGGCAAATTCATCTCCGCCTATTCTGCCGACAACGTCCTGTTTCCTGCAGCATTTCTGCATTAAAACGGCAGCCTGTTTGAGAATGCTGTCGCCGACGGGATGGCCATAAAGGTCGTTATACTGCTTAAAATTATCTATATCGAAAATGAGCAGCGTAACCTGCAGGGATTCCTGAATGGCGCCGGCTGTAATCTGCCGCAGAAATTCCCTGACGAATCTTCTGTTTTTAACGCCGGTAAGCTCGTCTTCCATTACAAGTTTTTCAAGTATTTCAATACGCTGCCTCTGCTGCTCTATCATCTCCGTATCAGGCGGATTTTCTGCCAATTGCTTGGCATTGGTTTTTTTTGCCGTGAAACTGACAGGCAGAATATAATAATCATCCGCAAGTTTATTTCCATTAGATGATGAGCGTATAAGTTCTGCGACTATCGGCTCTCGCCACATTTGTGCCAGCAGGAAGATTTTTGATTTGGGATTTATTTTTCTGAGCGTCTTAAGGGCCGATATGAAATCCTCGTCAAAATCGTCCGCGATTACAGCGATGATGTCGAATTGATTTGTTGATGCGGCAACAATGGCGTCGGGGATATTCCGGCTGGTGTGGAACCGAATACCGGGGCAATCAGATGTGGCGACAGCCGTTTTGTCAGCCTGACCTATCAGCAGTATTTTTCCATCCTTATTGGCTGTATCTATCGTTATCCTGCTTATCATTTTGTCTGTGTACCTGAATTTGGCATAACATCTTATTATACCAAAATTCCAAAGGAAAGTCAAATTGGGTAAAATAAAGAAACTTGTAAATGCCAGTCTTAATGGGAGGGTAAGGTAGAGAGCTTTTCGCGGGCCTGTTCGGCGAAGATGCTGTCCGGGCGGGTTTTGAGGAAATTTTTGAGGTCGGTTTTTGCTTCGGCCAGATACTTTTCTTTTTCCGTGTCACTCAGGCCGTGTTCTTTCCAGATGGCCAGTTTCAGACAAGCCTGTTCAAATTCCGCCTGTATCCCGCCGTCAGTGCCCGCGTAATTTTTAGCAAGCTGACCAAGACGCTGTTCTCTTAAGACGGGGTCCGGTGTAAGCATAATTTGTGAAAGTAATATATTATCGGCAAGAGGACTTTTTTCTCCTGCCTGCTGAAGAAGATTATCGAGATTCTGTTTGAAAAACTGGTCGTGAGGATTGAGCAGGACAAACTGCGCCAGGAGTCGCGGTGTTTTTTCATCGCCGCTGAGGTTTTCACTGCTGATTAAATTGCGCAGGTATTGAAGTTTTCTTTTAATTTTTTTTAGTTCAAATTCCATAATAACTGTTGTCGGAGGCTTTCGGAAGATTTTTTCAGGTTCATCTGCCGATGTATCGGGTGTTTTGATTGATTCGTTTTTAATCATAGTAAGCCCCTGGTCTATCAGCTGGCGGGCAGAATCAAATTGCTCCATACCGGCAAGGTGGACGGCTCTTCGCCAGCGGGCTTCGAGGGATTCTATACTGTCGGGATATTCGAAGAAGAGTCTGTGCCAGATTGGCAGGTTTTCCTTGTGCGGATAGTCGTTATAGAAATGCAGTATTTCCTTTTCGATGAGGATATTCAGCTCCGGCGACAACTCGCTTAACATTGCTTTATAGTAAAGCGCTATCGGCATACGCTTTATTCTGACATTGCTTCTTAGAAATGCCCTGTGAACAAAGGCAGGCTTCCACCATTGTTTCGGAGGATTTATAAAGTTGTCGTATAGTTCCAGAAGCTGCTGTTTTTTCCCCTGGTATCTCAGTTCAGGCGTGACATAAAACCATTCCGGCCAGCGGTCGTGCAGTAATCTGTTCTGGATTTCCTTTTTTAATGCCGCCCTTAAGGCTATGGGTTCCACAGGGTAAAAGGGCGGCTGAAAATAACTTCTGCTTTCGCGACCTTTTACGGTAAGGTCGAGAGCATCGGTTATGCTATGGTCCTGAAATTCCTGAATTGTTTCCGGATTGTTTTTTGCGATATAAAGCTGATAGTCAAGCTCGGCAAGATTGATTGTGTTATGAAAAACAATTAGGACTGCGACAAGGAAACAGGCAGCGGTGCTCCATATCAGGCCGGGCCTATAACGGGTGAAATGGCCTATCACCAGAACGATAGCGGCGATTATCAGAGCGTTGAAAAGGCCGGCGAACCACGGCGCGTAAGATAATGCCCATCGGATATTATCTGTGTTTTTTACTCCGCCAAAAATAGCAAAGTATATAAATGCAGGCGAGGTGCACAGGACAATCGCAATATATCGCGACCTGAACCGCAGGGGTCTTAATGCCGCGGCCAGCGAGCCAATCAGGACGCAGATTGCAAGGCCCGGCAGACCTGTTATGAAGAACAATATCAGCACAAACAAAATGCTGTATTTGAAGCTCATAAGCTGCGAGGTGAGAATCGGCACCGCGATAAAAATTCCAACGAGAAGTCCCAGCACAAGTATCTGGGCAGGATATTCAAAAATGCTTAAAGGGGTCAAAACAAATTTTTCGAGATAGAAAGGCCCCCAGAAGGCGATAAGCTGACCGGTCAGGAGCTTGGCACAGAAAACAGCAGCGGCGTAATAAACACAAACCGCAAGGAAGTAACAATTATTCACATTTGCGTGGCTGTAATGCAAAGTAGGACCGGCAGTTAAAAATGATTTTGTCCCGGTAAATCTGGATGCTGATTTTTGATTGTCCACATTTTCCATACCAGCTATTATAACCTGTAGCCATTCCAAACAACAGGCGATTTATTTTGAAGATGATGATGGCGATGAAAGGCTTAAATATGAGTAATACGTGATGTTTCAGACTATCAAGTTCGCCGCGGGTGATTGAAAAGCCGCAGCCTGGGACTGCAATGGTAGGTTATGGGACTATATGGTTTTTAGAGCGGCAGTATAGATATTGCCGTCTCGGGTGGATATTTACGTTATGCCTCTATGATTTCCTGCTCAATGGCGGATTGATTTGTCTCCTGCTCACCAGGCCTGAAATTCAGAGGTTCTGCGAACTGCAGGGCGACTTTCCTCATATAGGGGTTGATATTCTCTATTCTGCAAACGAAGCCGCTTCTTATGCAGTTTTCAAGGTCGAATGAGTTATCTTCGCCATAGCGGGGTATGCTGAATCTTGTGGTGATATATTGCCCCTTAGAGGGACAGGTATCGGAATAACAGGTAAAGGCGACCCCGCCGCTGGAAAGGTCGAACATCTGCCCCTGTGATAAGACGTCTCCAAAATCCTCGGCAAACCAGACAGGCCAGTGATAGTTTAATCGTTTCTCCCTGCGTCGCTCGGCTGTTTGTTTGTTCATCTATATCCCATCATATTTAATTTTGATAGTTTAAAATTCGTCAAAAATATGACGAGCCTTAACGGCGGCAGAGGTGGAAAAATCATCTTTTTTGGGAAGCCTTGATAGTGTTAAAAAAACACAGTTTTGATTGCGGCGAAATTTTGCGATGGGAAAGCCGCAAAAAGCGAATGTCCGATAATCGGATATTTTTACAAGTTGCTCAAGGCTAAATATCCTCTTTTTTTCTTGACTTGAGGGTATGTTTTTTGTTATATTTAAGGTAGCTGGGTTTGGCGCAGATGCAAAAATTACTTTAAAGTGCAAATTCCAGCGGGGGCAAGGCGTAACTTGCCCCTCTTTTTTTGCGCTCATTTCCGAATTTAACGCAAAAAAACTGTCAGGCAGATATTTTTAATCACCATCGCAACACTTATTGACAAAGCAATTATACAGCCAGGCAAATATCGCACCTCCTACCGCACCATCTGCAAGAGCCCATATTAGTCCGATTACAGAACCTGCGGGGCTGATGTTGAATCCGCGATATATACGGCCGAGAAATGGGATTTCATGCGTCGAACCTTCAAAAAGCATTATCCACCACGCTAGGAAAAAAACTCCCAAACCCCAGGTCAGCGCACACGCAAGTGAAAAGGCTTTAATATTGAGTTTCATTTTAGAACCTTTCAAATAACCATAATTAGTTAATCAGTTCATTGTATGGTATATTCGACATATGGCCAAACAAGGAATTTCCCTATTTTTATTTATCTATTTACGGTCTGTTGGATGATTTCCGAATATAATACTAATTATTGTTTGGTTTTTGATGTTTTTCAAAGATGTATTTTTCAACAGCTTTTTCTAAAAACGGATGTTCGTCTTTTAAACCCGCAAAACCATCCTGTTTTTTCGCCATATTTCCGTAAAATTCTATTCTTTTTTCCGCAAGGTTTCGAGTTGCCAGTTCTTTATCAGCCATTTCAGCTTCGAGTCTTGCTGATTCTGCCATACGCAAAAGGATATCACGCAAACGTTGTCTGCTTTGAATCGCGGCTTCGATACATTTTTGACGGCTTACATTTAATTTGTTCTTGAACTCACCCTCCGGAACGTCCATTTTTTCAGAGGAAACCACTATATTTTCAAGCACTCCCGTATATCTGTCTAAATACATTACTATCTGTGCACATTCTTTCAGAGTAGTAGATGGTTTATTTTCCAAAAGCTGCGGAATTGGTTTGACAAGAGCTGATTTTATTCGAGTCAAAGCTGACCGGGCGCGCACGATAAGAACAGTTGAACGAAGTCCGTCCGGGATATCTTCTATTGCCATCCAGCCGGAACCATTGCAGAAATCGCAGCGCACGCTGCCGAGGCCCAGACATGGTTCGCATACTATATTGTGATTTATATGTCCATGGCCATTACAATCTTTGCATTTTGTGCGTCCTTTCGTGCAGAACTGACAAGGATAATGTGAAAAGGCGATTACAAGTTTCCCTGTTGCGGATTTGCCTATTTCCTTAGCCAATTTGCTTGCAAGTGTGTGGTCTCCCGGGAAAATCCCTTCGTTCTGCCCCTCTACAAACAGGTTTGCGGCTGACTGAAAATCCCCATTTTGTAGATGGGTAATCATTTGCTCGGTTATTCTTGCCGTCATTTCTCCGATTCCTTATTTTTATTGTTTAATAAGTTCCTCTGGCATAAATATTCATTGTAAAGAAAATACCAAAAAAAGAAAGAAGAAATTAAAGCCGAAATTATCCACCCAATCATTACTCTTGCAGCTGCTTTACCAGTTCCGCGAACATATTTCCCCTCTGCACGAAATTTACGAACATATCATAACTTGCACAGGCAGGACTTAATAGAACAACATCGCCGCTTGTAGAAATGTCGTGTGCCTTTTTCACCGCTTCGGCCAGCGTTCCGGCTCTATAAATCGGCAGAACTATGCCGGTCTTTCGAATTGACTGCTCAATTTTATCCGCTGTTACGCCTATCAAAATCAACGCTTTCAGCTTACCGCTGATTGCTTTAGCCATTTCGTCAAACGGCAGACCTTTGTCATAACCACCGGCTATAAGAATTTTAGGTTCGCTAAAAGCCTCGACGCCGACAACCGTGCTTTCGGGAGTAGTTGCAATCGAATCATTGTAATATCTTACGCCTTTGACAGTCCCAACAAGCTCAAGCCTGTGCGGCAGTGAAATGAAACTCGCTGCCGGTTCAATCAGTTGTTCATCAGTTAAACCAAAATGATGGGCTATCGTTACCGCAGCAGCGAGATTTTCCCGGTTTGCTTTGCCGGGCAGTTTAAAAGCCGCTGTCAATCTGCTGTCGAGTTTTTCTCTGTCAAATAAATAGCATTTACGGTCTGTCTTTTTGTACTTTTCGTACCATTCAAGGCATTTATTGTCATAAGCATTTAGAACCGCGACATCGCCGCCTTTTTGAAAACGGAAAATATTCTCTTTTGCGTTGCAGTAGTTCTCCATCGTTTTATGTCTGTCGAGATGATTTGGAGCGATATTGGTTATGCAGCCGATGTAAGGGGATTTTTTTATGCGGGCTAATTGCTCAAGCTGAAAACTCGAAATCTCCAATACCACAATATCATTGCTCTTAATTTTATCGAGAGTTTCGAGCAGGGGGCGATTGCCTATGTTGCCGCTAAGCCAGACCTTGTCGCTTTTTATCTTTCCAAGCAGATGTGCTGTCAGAGCAGTTGTTGTGCTTTTGCCGTTTGAGCCGGTGATAGCGACGATTTTCGCAGGACAAAGCTGAAAGAAAATTTCCATCTGGGAAGTGATAAGTTTATTTTTGGCTTTTGCTGCGTCAATATATTGATTTGCTTCATCGACTGCAGGATTGACAATGATAACATCAGCTTCTGTGAAATCCTCTATCCTGTGACCTGCGATGTGAAACTCGATATTTTTAAACTTCTGAAGTTCTTTTATGGACTCGGCAAGTTTTTTTTCGTCTGCCTTGTCGGTTACAATAACTTTTTTGGCATATCGGGCAGCGAATTTCGCTGTATCAACACCGCCGCCGAATACCCCAAGCCCCATTACGACAACAGATTTGCCTTTGAGAAAATCAACATTCATTTTTTACTGTGCGCGAGCGAGTTCAATCTTCGCGTCAATTACGGCCTGTTCGATGCATTTTTCCCAATTGTCGGGGAACTGCTGAGAATATTTTTCATTTTCATAAGCATAGATTATAGACCTCGAAGCGCTGATAAGGGCGCCGCTGCCGTCCGGTTTGCAGAATCGCAGGCAATCAGCGGCCGTTGCGCCTTGTGAGCCGAAGCCCGGCACAAGGAAAATGATTTTGCCATATTTTTTGCGAAGTGCGCTTGTCTGCTCGCCGCTTGTGCCGCCGACAACCATTCCCACATTGCTATAGCCGCTTTTGCCGATTCTTTGTTTTTGATTTGCGATTTCAGCGACCACTTCCGCAAGTTTTTCATACATTTTTATTCCGTTTGAATCTGCAAAATCCTGAATTATCGCTGCCGAAGGATTGCTTGCGCGTACCCAGACGAAAACGCCTTTACCCTGTTTGTCTGCGACATCCGCAAAAGGTAAAATTCCTTCAGAGCCGGCGAATCCGTTTATGGTAATCGCGTCGGGCGCAAGCATATCTTCCAGGCCTGCAAGTTCGGAATTTTGCAGATGAGCCTGTGCATAGCTTTGAGCGGTATGACCTATATCGCCGCGCTTGACATCGCCGATTATTTCAACGCCGAGCTCATTTGCCTCGCTGATAAGCGAATAATAGCATTCAACGCCTTCCCATAAATATTTTTCGAAGAAAGCGATATTCAGTTTAACCGCGCCAACAAGCGGAGCGACAATTCGCAAAACCTTCGTGCAGAATTCAAATATCGCGTCAACCGCCGCATTGGCGTTATTTTCATCGTTCATACTTTTTTTCTGACGTATCGCGGCAGGCAAATGACCGTAAACAGGGTCAAGTCCGACAGTCAGAGCGGTCTTTTTATCTTTAACAGCCTGACAAAGCCGGTCCGCAAAATGACTTGCCATTATAATCCTTTCATATAAGATACTGTTTATATTATATAGAATAGAACACTATAAACACAAAAAGCATTTTGGCAAGAAAGTAATGGAAAATTATTTTAACGAGATAAAACGGCTTCTGGAAAATCGCAAAGTCAGGAAAACCATTGCTCTGATAATCGGCTTGGCGGTTATATTTTGGTTCGCCGGACTTTTCCTGACCCCCGCCCATTACAGGATAATCAGGCCTCCGGATGATGCGTATGCCAGCCGGTATCTCACTAATTATATTCTGCCCCAGTTGCTCAATAAGTCGCAGTATAACCAGCCGTTTGACCTTGTTATTTCTGAACCCGGTATCAATGATATCATCGTAAGGCACATTGATGTTAATAGTTTGCGGCAGTTGCATCTGTCGAATTTAAGCGTTACTTTTAAAAAAGGCAGGATATTGCTGACAGGCAAAACAGTTTACTGCGGCCTTGATTTCATAGTAACGATTGTTTTAAAACCATACATAAGCAAAGAAGGATATTTTTTTCTTAAAGTGCCGAAAATTCAGGCAGGCCGAAGCCGCATCCCATTCGCTGTTTCAGCAGCGAAGGCAAGAATTCTTCAGGAACTTGCCGGATTTTTAAACAATTTGGATATTGCAGATTCAGCTATGGCAGTGTTTGACGGCCGTAAAATAGAACCTGTATTTTCACTTAATCATCGAAAACTTCGAATTGATAAAATAACCATTCAAAACAAGGAACTATTAATTCATTTCCTGCCTGGGCAGGATAAATAGACAGTATGGCAGAAAAATATTCGAAATCACAATTTGAATTTGCAAATGGTGCTTTGCTCACAAGGGCGCCTGCGAAAATCAATCTTTATCTTCTGGTTGCGGATAAGAGGCCGGATGGTTTCCACAATATAGAAACCTTGATGGCGAAGATTACGTTTTATGATGAGTTGCTTTTCGAAGTTGATAAAGCAAAAGATGTCGAACTTGTTTGTAATGGTCTTTGGTCTCCTGCCGGCGAAGACAACCTTGTTTACAAAGCCGCCAAACTTTTCTATGAATCAGTAAAAAAAGAGCCTCAAATCAGGATAACATTAACAAAAAATATTCCTGCCGGTTCAGGCCTTGGCGGGGCAAGCAGTGATGCAGCCGCGACGCTTTTGGCATTAAATAAGCTGCACAATCAGTTGCTGAATAACGGCCAGCTTCATAAACTTGCTGAGCAGCTTGGCAGTGATGTGCCGTTTTTTTTGGATGGTTCCCAAG
>JBAVNP010000256.1:0-1912 GCA_049691175.1 Sedimentisphaerales bacterium | reverse complement strand
CCATAGCGCCGCCTTTCTTTACCGCGTCCATTAACATCGCAAGAGCAGCAGTCGAACCCGGTCTGCCAATACGCGATACACCCATAGCTTCAATTATTTGGGCTACTGAATCTCCTCTTTTCGGCGTCGAGGCAAGCGAAATATCAACTATGCCGAAATCAACTTTCATCATTTGTGCAATCTCCCGGCCGACAAGTTCGCCTGCCCGCGTAATCTTAAAAACCGTCCTCTTTATAACCTCCGAAAGCGCCGTCAAATCACACTTCGGATTGTTCGCAACGACATCACGAACCACGCCGGGGCCTGATATGCCGATATTTAATGAAAAGTCCGGTTCGCCAATTCCGTGATGTGCGCCTGCCATAAAAGGATTGTCCTCCGGCACATTGGCAAATACGGCAAGTTTGGCGCAGCCGATACCATTTTTGCTTTTCGCAGCAAGGTCTTTAATTATATGCCCGACCTTTTCAATCGCTGTCATATTCATACCCGCCCTGCTGGAGGCGAGATTAAGAAAAGCGCATAATCTTTGCGTCTGCGATATTGCCTGCGGAATAGAATCTATCAAAAGTTCATCGGCGCCGGTCATACCTTTATGAACGAGAGCGCCGAATCCGCCCAGAAAATCAATATCCGCCGCCTTTGCGGCCCTGTCGAGCGTCTTGGCAACCGATACCGCAGTTGCGATTTTTCTCGGCAGCGGCTCAATAAGCAGCGCAACCGGCGTTACACTTATTCGCCTGTTTGTAATGGGTATGCCGTATTTCTGCTCGAGCTGGTCGGCGCATTTGTTAAGACGCTTGCCCATCTCCGAAATACGTTTAAAAATTCTTTTGTTAAAGGCCGTAAGGTTCCTGTCAATACAGTCTTTAAGATTGACGCCGAGCGTAACAGTCCTGATATCGAAATTCTGCTCGATAGTCATCCTTACCGTCTCAAAAACCTCTTCAACCGATATTCTCATAATCCGTTCCTTCCATCTTCGCCAAGGGCTACGACGCGATACAATTACGTTAATAATCTGAACTACTAATTTACTCCAAATCGCGGTTGCGGCAACAATAATCTTGGGAATAAAACCCCCAGTGAAACTGGGGGCTAAACACTTTCGGGGTTGTGATTCATCAGGGAAGTTCAGAACAGCGAACTCGCCGTGATAAATTTTTGCCGCCTCGTCATACGCCCTTGCGGCGTCTTGTTCGTTATCGAAACAACCTAAATGTTTTGTTGTTCCATTATATCTTATTTGTGCCCGCCATTTTTTAGCTTTTGGCACAAAACAGACTCCTTTATATTTGGAAGTCTTTGTTTCTGTTCTTCGTCTGAGATTACAGTTATTTTGTGCACGCGTAGCAAATCGTAAATTTATTTTAGTATTATTCAAGCCGTTGCGGTCTATATGGTCAACGATAGAATTTTTTGGGGCATTCATTATTTCCCTGTGTATTCGCAAGATTTTATCATGCTCAAACCGTACAGCATAAAAATTGCTACCGCTTTCGAATAAATTCCAATCGAACTGAGCTAATTTGCGGTAATCGTCAGGGTCGATGATTGCGTATTGATACTTCGCCGGAACGGGTCTGTTTGTAATTAGTTTTATGCGCCTAAATGCGCAGCCGAAGTGTTTTTTCCGGTAACGAAGAATAAAATAAAGGATAATGAATTCTATAATTGCCGGAATTTTGATGCGAAGGTTAAGATACATTTTATCTCCCGTGATAAATAAACTCTAAATCCTAAACCCTAAGCACTAAACAAGTTCAAAATACTAAAACCAAATGTTCAAAACGGCGCCGTTTGGGTCATTTTTCGATTCCCCGTTTTCACGAGGACAAGTTTAGGTAATTAGGATTTGTTTCGGATTTCGTATTTTTCCACCAATTTTCACTTGTTCAAGGCCATATATGGC
>JBAVNP010000255.1:0-8416 GCA_049691175.1 Sedimentisphaerales bacterium | reverse complement strand
AATAAAACTTATTGTGCCATTGAAAACCTCGCCCGGATAGGCTTCGACGTCGATTTCCACCTTTTGTCCGTATCTTAGCCAGACCAAATCTGATTCGTAGGCGTCGAGTTTGACCCATACCTCCGACAGATCGGCAATAGTGTAAATTTTTGTTCCGGTATCGATATACATTCCCTGGTTAGCGTTCTTTTCAATCACTATCCCGCCGATAGGCGAAGTTATGGTTACATGGTCGGTCGGCTGGCCCGTCTTTTCAACCTCCTGGATTTGCTCGCCGGTCAGTCCTAATAGGCGTAGTTTTTCCCTTGCCGCGTTCAGTATCTCGGTAGTGGAACGGCTTATCAGTTCGGAACTATCTGACTTGAGCCTTTTTTGTGCCTCCGCAGCCTGCAGCAGTTCAGCCTGAGCGCTGATAAGCTGCGGACTGTAAAGATAGACCATATGGTCGCCTTTTGAAACCACTATACCTGTAAAATCAACATATAATCTGTCGATTCTGCCGGGCACCCAGGCCGTAATATATTTTATCTTTGATTCGTCATAATCAACTTTGCCGACCATTCTGATTTGAGTTTCTACGAATTTTCTTTCAACAGGAGTTGTTTGTATATCCATCAGCTTTAACGCTTCGTTTGAGAAAGAGATTTCTCTTTCTGCCGCCTGGGGGTTTTGACGGCTTACAGGTATCAGGTCCATATAGCAAATGGGACACTTTCCCGGTTTTGGCTGACGAATTTGAGGATGCATTGAACAGGTCCACCATTGCTCTTTAGTCTGCTCGGTTTGCTGGGGAACAGCGGTCTCAGTTTTCTTTGAGCTGCTTATAAAGCCCCTGAACAGAACCCCTGCCAGGAAAACTATTATCAGTATAATTATTGTTTTTATTTTCATTTTTTTATTTCCTGTCGTCGAAATTTTAATTTAGCGGAACTCCGGCCAGCATTTCCATTTCCGCTATTTTTTGCTGATTATCCGTCAGCAACCTGTGATAATCGAGGTTGTATTGCAGAAGCATACGCTGAGAATCAATAAGCGAGAGAAAATCGACTGTTCCCGCCTTATATGCCGTTTCCGATGCGTTTACAAGCTCCTCGGCTTTTGGAATAATATCGCCGTAGAGGTTTATTTTCCTCTGGGTTTCTTCTATGTCATATAAAACCGCTGCGACCTGAGCGATTAAATTGTTTTCAGTGTCAATCTTTTGCCAGGTAATTTTTCTTTCATTCGCTTTTGCCTGCATCTCGGCGGCTTTGTAGCTGTCTCGCCATAAAGGGATGTTCATCTGGAACACAAGGGCAACGGAATCACGGCCGGTATTTCCGCCGCTTTTATCGAATTGAGTCCACTCAACTCCTACGCCTATATCGGGATAGAATTTCTTTTTCGCGAGTTTGATTTCATTTTTTGACGATTCAATCATCCATTTTAATTCGGCAATTTCAGGATTTTTTTCTTTAAGCAAATTTATTAACTGATCATAATTAATCGTGACTTTGGTTATAACAGGCTTTTGCGGCCAATCGAGGCTGTTCCCAACAGAGCGGTTGAGTATTGCGTTTAATCTGGCAACCTGAGGTTTTTTAAATTCGCTGAGACTGGTGAGAATCTCGTCGAACTTGGCAAGCTCAATCTGTGCTCTGATTGTGTCCGGATGTGTTCCCGTTGCGGTGGTGTATTTTGTCAGGGCAACCTGTTCGAAATGTTTTATCAGCTCAAGATTTTGCTGGGCTATATCGATAGCTTCTTTGAGATATAAAAATTCATAGAACTCTTTTTTTACCTGCCAGTAAAGTTTGAGTTTCGTCGCTTCTAACCTCTGTCTTGCTGCTTTTGCCATCGCCGATGCAGAATCAGTTTGCGCTTCGATTTTGCCAAGCCACGGAAATGTCTGCATCACACCTGCCATCTGACCCATTTGCATATCCGACTCTCGCACGTATTTGCCGTAATTTAGCATAGGGTCGGGCAGCGCCTTTGCCTGTGGAATTTGCTCTAACGCTGACGTCCATTCCTCGAATTTTGCTTTCAACTCGGCATTATTAGCTGATGCGCAGTTCAGATAATCTTCAATAGTTTTGAGATTATTTGGTTCGTTGGAATCACTGCTCGCCATACTAATATGGTCAAAGCCCACCGATAACAATATCATAACCAGAGTTAATAGCTGTCGTTTCATAGCTATCCCCTTAAAATTATAGAAGTAATTATAGTTTGCTTTGTATTAGTGTCCAGAGGAATTTATTTTTAGAATGGTTTACTATTGGGCATTTGCCGTCAACGAACGACAGGTCGAGTCGCATTTGCAAATCGAGGGTAAGGTAGTCGCCGTATTTGTTGGAGAATTTGCGGAAGTATTCGAAGCCGACGGAATTTTTGAGCATATGGTTATCTTTGCCGACAAGACCTTTATTGTCGGAGTATCCGCCGATGAGATTGAGTTCTTTATAGAAAGCCCCTTCCGGCTGCTGCGCCATTGCCCCGCAGCTTATCAACAGCCCCGCCAATAAAGCAATCCTTGCCATAACAGGCGGCGGTGGGATTCGAACCCACGGATAACGGTTTTGCAAACCGTCGCCTTAGGCCGCTTGGCTACGCCGCCGGAAAATCAAAAAATGAAACACAAATTTCAGACGTTAAAAACCCCGCTGAAATTTGGCGGGGTTAACCAGTATCAAAAATGGGCCGGGTTGGAGTCGAACCAACGTAGGCTTGCGCCAATGGATTTACAGTCCATCCCCTTTGGCCTCTCGGGCACCGACCCATTATTTTAATTCGTCTTTCGTCAAACGGTTACGAAGCTCGTTACGTCCACCGTTATACGGTTACATATAAATCCGCCCCGCTATAGTCGGGTAAACTTCGGCGGACAAGTCAAAAATAAAATATCAAAATTGCGGAACCCCGACAAGTCGGGGTGATATTTTATAATGCTAATATTACCAGATAGTAAAGCGGTTTGCAACCATTGAAAATAGGGATAAAAGACAGGTGAACAGGAGAACAGTTGAGCAGGTAAACATCAAACGAAACACCAGATGGCGAGCAAGTAACACGGTTTTTAGGGTAAAAATCGATAGTTGATAACTATCAAGTAAAGGTGAGGAGAAATTGGAGATTTAAAATTTAAGCAATTTGATTTTTGGATTTGTCCCGATTTCATCGGGACTTTTGCCTTCGCACACGGCTTCCTCCTTCGCTAAAGCTTCGGAGGACAAGACGGCGGGCAAGGTATGCGGAATTTTTAGGAAATTTTGAAAAAAGGTATGATTTTTTAGGGAATTTTTCGAAAAATGGTATGGAAAAACACGGGTCCGTCTTCGCCATCCGTCTTCGCTAAGAGCTACGAACGGACAAGTTTTGCGGAATTTTTAGGAAATTTTGAAAAAAGGTATGATTTTTCGCCCTCCACAGTTTCCTTCGCTGCGGCGAGGAAACTAAGCGTGGGGGTTAAAACGTCGCCAAGGCTAGTTTTAAGGAGTTTTTAGAGGTTTTTGGGGTTTTTTTGCAAAATTAGCGCGTAAAAAAGGCGAGGCCTCTTTCGATTCCTCGCCAGGATGCTCCGTAGAGCTGCCCCACCTTTTGGGCGGGACTGCCTGCAACTTTTCTTTTGTTATGAAAAGCACAGGTCGGGATTAGTTACACAACTAGTACTATAGATTTTTTTCTGGACAAGTCAAGTGTTTTTTGTATAATTTTAGTCAGACAAGTTCACAGCGAGAGAAAAAATCCCCTATCTACTTAGGAGGAAGTATTTTATGGGTTACGTATTGGGATTGGATTTAGGGCCTTCATCAATCGGCTGGGCAGCCGTAAACATTGACGGAAACGGTGATTACAAAGGATTAACACAAATACCTGATGGCAAAAATTCCATACCAGCAATTGGTGCAAGAATTTTCCCCGCAGGTGTTGATAATTTGGGGCAGGGGCAAAAGGAAGAAACACGAAACAAAAATCGCAGGGAAAAACGAGGGGTTCGACGCACATTGCGACGGCGGAGAATCAGGCGAATTAAACTTGTCAGCCTGTTAAGGGAACATAACATCCTGCCAATGGACGACAGTGAACTTGCCAAACTTCAAGGCGTAAATCCTTATGCACTACGAGCTAAAGCAATAGATTCTAAAATAGAACTTCCCGAACTTGGACGGCTGCTGCTGCACATCTGCAAACATAGAGGTTTCAAATCCAATCGCAAAAATCCACCGAAGAAGGACGAAAAAGGCAAATCTAAAGAGGGAATGACTCGACTCAAAGAAGCCCTAAACGGCAAAACATTGGGGCAGTTTTGGCATGAACAGATTCCAGAACTCAAAAAGACCGGTCCATTTAATGCTATCCGTAATCGCAGAGAATCCTATCAATGGGTGGCACAGCGCGAGCAATACGACCACGAATTCAATTTGATATGGGATAAGCAAAAACAATATCACCAGCAATTGACAGATAAACTGAAAGAACATACCAGAAAAATACTGTTCGAGCAGATTCCTTATGAACTCCAGCCAGGAAAACGCGCTAAGGTAATCGGTAAATGCAGCCTTATGCCAAAAGAACTGCGTTGCTCGCTCGACAAAAGAAAAGCTCAGCAATTCCGATTCCTGCAAAAGCTCAATGACCTTAGAATAGTAAAAAAAGGTGAATATATTGAGTTAACCAGTGAACAACGGAATACAATGCGGGATATTCTTAACAGCGAAGATTCAGTGAAATTTGATAAACTTCGCAAAGCCACCGGACTGGATGACCAGAGATTCAATTTTGAATTTGAAGGCAATAGTGCGCTTGTCGGCAATGAAATCGATACACAATTAAAAGGTCTTTTCGATAAAAAAGTCTGGGCCAGCTTTGGTGAACAAACAAAAGAGATGGTATGGCAGACAGTTTTGAAATACTTTTCTAATGAAGCAATAACGCTGGAACAAACAGCGAATGAAATCCAAACAATTTGTGGTCAACAGGTCAAGGACATTGAGAATCTTAAAGATATTTCACTGCCAGACGGTCATATAAAATTTTGCGAAAAAGTATTAGATAAAATTTTGCCGGACTTATGGCAGGGTATGCAACTCTACGATGCCATCGAAAAAGCTGGCTTTGCCAAAAACTGGCGCAAACTTCATTGTCTGCCGCTACCGGACAAATCACATGGTTTTTTCATCACAAATCCCAATGTTTCATCAGTTCTGTTTCAGGTTCATCGGTTGGTCAATAGATTGATAGATGAAGTCGGCAAACCTGACCATATTGTAATTGAGTTCACAAGAGATTTAAAGGCAAGCAAAAAGCACAGACAGGAAATTCTGAGACAACAGGCTGTTCGTCGTAAAACGAAAGAGCGTATTAGGCAGGAGATAGCCAGTCTTCCAGAATGGCCTTATGGCGGAAATATTCCCGGCTGGGCAGTCGAAAAATATCTGCTATGGGAAGACCAAGGGACAAGAAGTCCATATAGCGACAATGGAATAGGCCTATCTCAGTTATTCAGCAGAGATACGGAAATTGACCACATATTGCCGTACTCACTGAGTCTGGATGATTCGTTTAATAACAAGGTTCTATGCTTTGCGGATGAAAATCAAGCTAAAGGCCAGCGTACGCCATGGGAATGGCTCAGCGGTAATGAAGAAACATGGACCAAAGTGCAGGGGGTAATTGACCGATGGAAACCGCAGAGAAAAACACGCGGCAGTGGCAAAAAAACAGAGCAAAGCGATACTGAGAATGCCCGAAAATGGGAAAAGTTCTTTATGACGGCAGACCAGATTGCCGAGGTTTATCAGCCGCAGCGTTATCTTGCCGAGACTGGATTTATTGCAAGAGAGGTTCGGGACTATTTGAAAATGTTGTATGAGGCACAGGATTCCGACCAGCGGGTTTTGACAACCAAGGGTGGCGTAACAGGTGAACTTCGCAAATGGTGGGATTTGAATAGAATTCTCGGAGCTGAGCGAAAAATCGACGAACCGGAGGAAAACATTGATGCACAAAATCAGCCTGCAAAAAAGAACCGAGCGGATTTAAGACACCACGCTATTGATGCTGCTGTGATAGCTGTTACAAGCCCAAAGCTCGTGAAAAAGGTAACGGATGAACTGCAAAAAGCCTTACCACGAAATAAACGCAAAGAAATATATGTTCCTCGGCCATGGGATGGCTTTGAAGATGAACTGTCCAAGGCAATTGAGCAAGTAAAAGTTTCACACAGGTCACAGAGAAAAGTAAAAGGCGCTCTGCATAAGGAAACCAATTATTGGCTTGAAAATCATGGAAAAAATACTGCAAAATATATAACCAGAAAGAATCTCAACCAGATGACAGAAGCTGAAATTGAACGTATATGCGACAAGATCATTCTAAATTTGGCATTAGAAAGATTAGAACAATTCAAAGGAAATATTTCAAAAGCTTTTGTTGAACCTTTATTCCTACCAAATTCTAAAGGAGAACGAGTGCCAGTCAGAAAAGTTCGCATCTGGAAAAATTCAAGTAATATGATAAAACTTAAGGAGAATATTTGGGTCGAGCCTGGCTCTAATCATCATGTTGAGATAATCGAATCAACGAATAATGAAGGGCAGATTGTTCGTGAAGGTATCCTAGTAACAGTTTTTAAAGCAGCTCAAAGAATAAAAGACAAACGGTCTATTGTGTGTAAAGAACATGGTCCTGGCAAAAAATTAGTAATGTCTTTATCGCAAGATGAAATGGTTCTGCTAAAGATGGCAGATGGTAATGAAATTCTCCATAGAGTTCAGAAACTTAGCCAATCCAATGGTAACATCAGCATTATTTTACGACCACATACTTTTGGAGGTAAACTGAGCGATACAGACAAGCCACCATTTATTCAACGAAAATCTCCAAGTACATTAGAGTGTAAGAAAGTAACCGTTGATTTGATGGGTAGAATACGTTGGGCGAATGATTAAAAAGATAATAGAGATTTCGCGGGAAAGGACATCTCTATCAATAAAATTAAGCCAGTTGATTATCAGGCAAGACGGTCAAGAGGAAAAGACTATTCCCTGTGAAGATATCGGCGTTCTTTTAGTTGACAATCAAGCGACAAATTACACGCACTGTGTTTTCACCGAACTATTAAAATGCGGCGCGGCCGTGGTGCTTTGCGATAATAATCATTTGCCAAGCGGTATGCTTTTGCCGATAGAAGCCAATACAATTCAAACGGAAAGATACGCGAAACAAATAAACGCAAAAGAGCCTTTGAAAAAGAAGCTCTGGCAGCAAATAGTCCGGGCGAAAATCAAACATCAGGCAAAACTTGTTAAAGATAATACGCAAATATATAAAGCGTTATCCGCACTATTAAGCCATGTTCGCAGCGGCGACCCTTCCAATATCGAGGCACGGGCAAGCAAATTATTCTGGAACGCATATATACAAAGTATGAGTGGAACGGTGATTTTAAACGAACCCCGCCATAGTGATGGCGGGGCTAACCTTACGAATACGGGCAGGGATTTTTTGTCGGAGTTTAAGCGGGATAGTGAAGGAAAGCCGCCGAATAATCTTTTGAATTACGGTTATATGGTAATGCGGGCGGCAGTGGCAAGAGCAATTTGCAGCGCGGGATTATTGCCATCTGTCGGGCTTCATCATCGAAATAAATATAACGCGTTTTGTCTTGCGGACGATTTGGTGGAGCCTTTCAGAGGGTTTGTTGAGGCAAAAGTAAGAGAGATTATAAAGAGCGGCGAAGATTATGAAGAGCTGACTCAAGCGATAAAAGCAAGATTGCTTGAAACGCTTTATGAAGAAGTAGAAATATCTGATTATAAAGGCCCCTTGATGGTTGGGCTTCATCGGACGGCTGCGTCACTTGTCCGATGTTTTTGCGGAGAACAGAAAGAAATAGAATTACCGGTAATATGATTATCAGCGGGTATAGAGCGGTGTGGATATTTACGATGTTTGATTTGCCGACGGATACGGAAAAGGCGAGAAAAGATTATACACATTTTCGAAAAAATCTTTTAAAAGACGGCTTTGCTATGCTACAATATTCGGTATATGCAAGGCACTGTGCAAGTGAGGAAAATGCAGATGTTCATTATCGCAGGATACAGATTTTTTTGCCGCCGGACGGCGAGGTCAGACTTGTTACAATCACTGATAAACAATTTGAAAAGATGCGGATTTTCTGGGGAAAAATGCGAAAACCGACACCACCAGCACCCAAACAGCTCGAATTATTTTGAGCTTGTTTCGCCGAAACTCGTTTGCAGACAACAGGTTGCGGAAAAGATAGTGTAACTAATCCCGACCTGAAGTCAATTCACAACTTTTTAGCAACAGCAATAAAATGCTGTGTTAGTGTAACTAATCCCGACCTGAAGTCAATTCACAACATGCTCTCGCAAGTGTCGGCGTTGCGTCTTAGTGTAACTAATCC
>JBAVNP010000254.1:0-2275 GCA_049691175.1 Sedimentisphaerales bacterium | reverse complement strand
GCCATATATTCAGCAAGCCATTCTAATTGAGGCGTAGTCCTATCATCCTTGTTGCGCAACTTTCCTATCGCATCGTTTACTTCATGTTCATCGAAAGACGCTGTTGCGTTCTCAAACGCAGTTAAGACTTTTTCAATTTCATCTATCATATTACCCCTCAAGGAAACGGACAAATTATACCCTTAAATTGGGCGGAAAACAAAGAAAATTTGCAAACAGCTTATCCTGTCAGCAGTTCGAATTCTTCCGGGCTTAGGGTTTGTCTCAATTTGCCAAGGGCAATAAGCTCTATCTGACGCACCCGCTCTTTGCTTATGCCCAGTTCGTCGCCGATTTGCTTAAGAGTTTTAAATTCTTTTTTCACTGTCGAGCCGGTAAGGCCGAAATGATAAAGGATAATATGCTGCTCTCTTTCCGTAAGATTCTCTGCTATTACCTGTTCCAGACTGCTGCGAGCCTTCTCAATCGCCTCAACGCCGGCAGAGCGGGTTTTCAAATGCTGCGAAACTGATATTTCATCGAAATCGCTCATTTCCGTGCCGCCCGGCCCTGTCGGCTGAAAATGCGCAAATTCCCTCTCAATCGCCCACGATGCATAAGTGCTGAACCTAAACCCTCTTGTGTAATCGAACTTTTCCACCGCCCTGAATAACGCCATATTGCCTTCGCTGATAAGGTCCGCCAGATTGCTGCCGGAGGCGTGTCTGCCCGCGACACGGACGACAAGTTTCAGATTCGCTTCTATTATCAGATTTTTCATTCGTTCCGCCTGACTCAAAAGCTGCTCGGCCCGCTGAGATGCCTTGGCACAGGGTCTTGTCAGGCTTAACTGCTTAACCAATTCCGCCGCAAGGAACTTTAAAAAATTATACCGCCGGAAAAGCTCAAGTTCCTGCTCGCGATTCAGGGCGGGAATTTTTTTAATCGTCTCGACAAACTGATGCCAGCCTGTCGGGGCGTAGCTTAGCGAAGACCGATTTTCATCCGGCTTTATATCTGTTTTTCGCAAAAGTCCCTTCGGCGTCCTGCGAACCGATACCGGAGTTGCCAGAATTTTTTCTTCTGCGTCCGGCTTTTGAAACTCCTCGCTCATAATATAATCGATTTTCGCCGCCAGCAGCGTTCTTATTCTCTTCCTGTCTATTATCCTGTATATCGTGCAGACGCTTTTGCTGAATTTGGCCGCAATCTGTTCTATCGCTGCGCCGGATTCATACATACTGTATATCAACGCCGTTTCCTTCGAACTCAGCAGGGTATGAGTATTTTTGAATATCTGCTTTTTGTGCCTCTTTTCGTAATCAGCGATAATCAGCCTGACGGTCTCAGCGGCTCTTTTGAAATGAGCGGCTGTTTTTTTTATTATTGCCGTTCTGCTCAAGCCGCCGTCCGAGCCGAGCTGCTGCGCCATATCGATAATGGCCTGTTTGACCGCGGGAGAAGTCGTGCTGAACTGCGAGGCCTTTTTTACAAGCTCGGCATTTTTGCCGGTAAATTCCTCCACAGCGGAAGATGCAAAACCGATTCCCGAAATACCTCCGCCAAAAATATATTTTCTGCACAACAGCCCCCTTTTTCG
The DNA here is from genome assembly GCA_049691175.1 of Sedimentisphaerales bacterium. GTDB lineage: Bacteria > Planctomycetota > Phycisphaerae > Sedimentisphaerales > UBA12454 > JAPLMW01. The sequence goes on along the minus strand of JBAVNP010000254.1, from coordinate 696 downwards.
CCAGCGTTCAATCGTCCTTTTTGAGATATTGAATTTTTCAGAAAGCTCATCAATCGAATAATTTTTTTCACCCTGCTGCTGGGCCGCTAATTTGAGCCTTGCGCTTTGACGCAGGACATAAACCGGCAAATCTCTCAGAAGTTCTGAGCCGCTGATTACCTGCTGGGCTGAACTGCTTTTGGGCCTGTAGCCGGTAATTTTAAAACAGACAAATTCATAAGGATACTGCCTGTCCGGCTCGATTATTTTGTAAAGCTCCTCGGAGGCGGCAAGCTGTTTTAACTGCTGCCCTCTTGGCACAAAGCTCGTCTCCATAAAGAGTTGTGAAAGCAATGGGTTCTTTATTTTCTGCATATAACTATTTTATATGCAACGACTTGCAAAGTCAAGTTTTTGTCATAATCTTATCATTTAACCAAGTGTCGCAGGGGATATAACCCCCACTGAAAGTGGGGGCTAAATATTTCGTCGCCGTACCGGCGACGGCTAAACAACTTTTAAATATACCGCTCACTGACGTTCGCGGCTCTGACCCTGCCATAGTGATGGCAGGGCTAACCCTAAACAACTTTATTTTCCAATAAGAGATTTAGCAAGGTCAACAGCGGAAGCGGCATCGGGGGCGTAGCCATCGGCGCCAATCTTATCGGCGTAATTCTGGGTAACAGGAGCGCCGCCTATCATTGTCTTTACGGA
>JBAVNP010000253.1:0-8632 GCA_049691175.1 Sedimentisphaerales bacterium | reverse complement strand
TAATATAACTGAGCAATTCCTGTGCCGCACCAAATGGGCAAAGATAGCCGCAATAAATATTGCCGAAAAACAAAACAAGAAGCGGAACACCAGCTGCCAGTAAGAATACACCTGATAACTGGAAATTGCTTATTTGTCCTGACAGCAGGGCGATGACCTGTTCGCTGGAATATTGAGCGTTAAGAATAAAACCGCCGACGACAAGATTGAGTACGAGAACTGCAAATCTGCTCCAGAAATTTCCTTTGTATATGACCAGAAGAGAAAAGATAACCGCGATTAAAAGATAAAGCCCGCTGCGGTCGGGCCAATTTGAGATTTGAGATTTGAGATTTGAGATTTCAGATTTGCCGAGCACCTGGTCCGCAAATTTTTTGCCGGCAGTCTCAATCGCTGAGGCAATGGCAGCAGAGCTTATTGTTGCTCCTGTGGCAGTATCGATATCGCTAAACGGATGAGGCCCAAAAAGCTGTCGTCCTTTGAGTTTAGCGAACCAGTCGGTCAGCATCGCCAGATAAGAAGGACTTTCTTCGGAACGAATTATATGAAAATTTATCAGTTTGCCTGTAGTATCAATGTAAACGGCGAGATTAATTTTTCCGCCAAAGCCGCGAACATCAGGCGCAAAATCTTCAGTGCTGAAGATATAACCGGATGATTTTGCGTTAGTTTCGTAAACTTTAAAATAAGTGATTTTTTTTGCCAGGCCCGGCAGGGCAGATTGCGCAGGCTTAATCTGCGATTGTCCAGCGAGCATTTGTGCTGTATGCCGCGGCAAAGAGGAATTGAAATTCGCCGATTCAGATGTAAGCAAATTTGAACAGATAATTACAGAAGCGGCTATACCGAGCAGGAAATAACCGATACCGCGGAAGTCCGGGGTGCTTGCGGGAAATGCAGTTAATTTTTTGAACGATTGAAATAAAGCTGCCGGGATATTAGCCAGAATGAGCACAAGAAATACCAGTATCGTTGCATTTGTTCCGAGCACCGGCACAAGGACAATATCGGTTATCAGACTGCCTGCTGATGCGCCGATGTGGTCTGCCATTTCAAGTTTGCCGCCGGCAAGACCTGTCTCAAAATTGTTTTCTGCGAGCTGTCCTGCGGCGATTGGAAAATACGTACCGCTGCACAGGCCGCAGAGGAAAAAAACGAGCGCAAAACTTTGATGTGTCCAGAAATCGACAGGCAGATAAGTAACTGCAATAAGCAGTATCGCGTGAACCGCAATCACCATAAACAATTTTTGATATGAACGCCCCGGCAAATATCGAGTCAAAGCGGCGCCGAAAGTCAGGCCAATCATAAACAAGGAAGAAATAATGCCGATATGCAGATACAGCGAACCGAATATAGTCTGATACAAATACATCAGAACAATTATCGTGCCGATGCCGAGCCAGCCGGCGGAGAAAACCAGAAAGCTGCTGTCGAAACTCGAAACGCAGTCTTGATTTTTTGTTCGGGCAATATAAAAGAGCCGCAGAATAACGAAGACAAAAACCGGAATCAGAAATACGCCGATACCTGTCATTGCGAGGAGTTTTACAATTCTTGTAACAGGCGCGCCGGATTGTTTCAAGGTGAGCAGGAGACTGTATAGATTAGCTAATGGTTTTGAATCCGTATTTATAAGCAAATCCTGCGGCAAATCCGAACTATTATAATTTTCCATTGCTGCTGCGGCACGGTCGGGCAGGTAAACGGAAAGCAGAGCCGGCGGGGCAAATACAGCTTCGGCATTTTTTATATTTGCGAAACGCCCCTGCAAAACACCGGGGTCGCCGGTAAGATTTTCAGAGTCAGACGCTAAAAAAAATGTGTCATCGCCGGGCGTCAAAACAAGATGTGAAAAACTTTTTTCGAGCGTTCGTTTTGTCGAGGCGCCTAAATCAATCATCTCTGTCCCCATAATGTTTTCGCCACCGGTAATTCGGACGGCCGCAATACCATCCGCTGACATCGATTTTTTAAGCTGCTCATAAAATTCAACGGTAAAGTAACGGTTCAAAACCGAACTGGTCGCAGGGGGCAGATTGATTATCACAATATCATATAAGTTTTTCGAATTTCCCAATTGGCTGCGAATATCGCCGGCAGGGACAGACAATCGCAAATCATTGATTTTGAACTGGGCAGGCAGAAACCTGTCAATATTTTGTGCATATTGACTGTCGCAATGCGTCCAGGTTACCTGTTCAATCTGCGGCAATAAGAGAAATTCATAACATAGCCCCAGGCCTGAGCCGATAACTAATATTTTTTTTGCATCCGGTTTTTGAGATAATGCAATTGCCGCGATTCGGCCGTTGCCCGCCTTGTCGGGCAGGGCTTCGCAGGTGCTGCCCTGACTGACAACAACCCATTGATTGCGATATGTTCCGTAAAGATATTCGGCCTGCGGAGTTTGAAACGAGCCTGTCAGAGCCTCGGCCGGCAATAGTTTAGTCCATTTTACGGTTTGAATATAATGATTGAGACGTTTATCAATGCCGGTAACCAGACACAGCAAAATGCAAACGGCGATTAAGAAAAGAAAAACAAGTTTTATTTTTGACTTTATGCGGACAATAAACACGGCAAAGGAAATGATAAAAGCCAGCAGAAAGAAAATGGTTATGGAGTTTACGCCGAGGCCCAGCAGAATAGTTGTGCCGATGCCGCCGAGAAAGCTGCCCGCGGCTTCGAGAATATAAACATTTGAAACGGGAAATAAACTGTCCTGCTTGACCCATCGACAGGCAAGCGGGAAAAAAATACCGGTGATGATACTGACGGGAGCATTGACAAGAAACGATAAAAATACCATTTGGCGAATCGACAGCAGTGTATAGGAGCTGACAGACGCGATTTGCCGCCCCTGAACAATCAAAATCAGTTCGAGCACAAATGCGGGAATATAAATTAGAAATAAAAGGTCAATATGTTTGAGCAGCCAATCGGTAATTTTGGAAGGCCGGTTCACAGCCGTTGCTCCCAAACCAATCCAGAAAAGCCACGATGCGAAGAACAGGCCGACGCTTATATCGCTGCCTTCGAATGCTGTGATGAATTCGCGAAAAAGCAGGGTTTGTGCGGCAATGGTGAAAAGACCGTAACAAAATATCAAAAAACAGCGGGCAAATTTCATTTTTCAGTTTCGCCAAAAACCTCAGCCTGGAATACAAGAAAACTGGCGCCATCTTTCCAGCCGTCAGCGGGCAGGCCGGCTTTTAAGGACAGATTATTGAGCATTTCTTCTCTGCTCCATTTTTGTTCCGGTGCGACCTGCGGCAGAAAAACAGCGGAATACCCATCCTTTTTCAAAACAACGCCGTCAATTCCAATCCTGATTTCCTTGTATGAAGCGATAGGTTTAGGTGCGGTCAGGGCGGATATTTCGATTGTAATATCTTTTAGTTCATTTTTGCCGACCGGATAGAATCGCGGGTCGTTTACAGCGGCATTGACGGCATTTGAAATGACGGATTTATATAAGGGCTGCCGTGGGAAAATGTCGCCGATGCAGCCTCTTAACTGATTATTTTCTTTAAGCGTAACAAACGCGGCTCGCGGCTCTTTCAATCGCTCGCTTGTTTCGCTGTCAGGCACATCGAGCATTTCGTGTTTGTCTAAAAAGTAAACGATTGATTTTCTGGCAAAATCCAAAAGCTCCTTTTTATCTTCCTGGGTTAATTGTGAAGAAGTATTTTCCTGCTTGACTGGTGAAGATTTCGGCTCGACTGAGCTCGCCTGCCCTGAGCCTGCCTGTAGTGAGCTTGTCGAACCAGTAGAATGGGCCGAAGTCTGCCACTTACCGGAAAAAGCAATTGAAAAATAACTGACGGAATTAGTGAAATCGCCTGTCAATTGACCTGAAGTGGTGTAATTTATTAAATGCCCCTGCGATGACTTATCGAGCATCGAAAGCAGTATCGCAATCGGGATATAACCGCAGATTGTTGCGCCGCTTTTTTCTCTGTATTCCACAAAGCCATTGCTGTCCAGTTTTTCAATGTATTTGTATGCGCCCATATCAAGGTTTTTTATTCCCTCCTGCACATTTTCCTTAAAAGGCACATAGCCGTAATTGGGGCCGTAATGGACAAAGTCTGAACTTGCGATTATTAATGTGTCCTTGTCAACTAAGCTGCTGAGAATCGAAGCGGCCTTGGTTATCGTTTGCGTTGAGCATTGGCCCGCAACGATAAGCACAAGTTTAAAATCTTTTTGTGCATATTGCAGCAGGGGGACTTCTATCTGCGTGCTGTGCTCCGGCAGATTTGCCTGCGGGATTACCTGAAACTGCGGATGCTTCAAAAGCTTATTGACAAATTCAACGTCAATCGCAACCTGACCCATCGGCGTCTGATAAACTGTTTCCCGTGGAACGCTCAGCACATTTTCCATCGGCATATTATGTGAAGGGCCTATGACTATAATTCTTTTATACTGTCTGCCGAGACTCTGGATTCCCATAGCGGCGGTTCGGCCGGAATACTGATAGCCGGCGTGAGGCAAAATCAGCGCGATAATATCATTAGCGGGTTTGACATCAGATTTTTGAAAAAGCTGACCAACTTCTTTTTTAAGTGCGTTTGCATCATCAGAATACCATCGACCCGCCAGTGTAGAATTAAATACAGTTTGTTTTTCGGTTGCCGCGTTGGTTGCGGTAAGAAGTAAACCTGTAGTAATGAGAACAAAAATTTTATATTTTTTTTGCATTTTAACCTCTCCATTTACCTTGTGTGAAAGTATTTGGTATTTGTTTTACTTTACCGGGATATTTTTTTTGCCTGAAAGCCTTTATTGAGACTTTGTCGGTAAAAACATATATGCCGACGGCTATTGCCGCAGCAGTTTTGAGAACAGATTGGAAAAATTCTCTTCGTGTCATTTCCAGACTCCGTAAATTTTTTCGCCGCAATCAGGACAAGCCCCTTCTTTGAGCCGGTTTTGCAGAACAGTATAACCGCTGCGTTCAATAAGCAGCTTTTTGCAGTCGGGACAATAAGTATTCTGGCCGGTTTCGCTGGCGATATTGCCGATATAGACGTATTTCATTCCTTCAGCCATCGCTATCTGGCGGGCCGTATCGAGTGTTTCGGCTGAAGTCCTGGGCAGGTATTGCATTTTGTATTGCGGATAGAATTGTGAAAAATGTAAAGGTGTATCGCCGCCCAGATTAGCCTTTACCCACTGGACAAGTGCGCGAATTTGTTCGGGTTTATCATTAAGAGTAGGAATAACGAGATTTATGACTTCAAGATGAACGCCGCTTGCCTTTGTCAGAACTAAACTGTCCAGAACAGGTTTTAAGGTTGCGAAACAATTCTCTCTATAAAAATCGTCGGACATTGATTTCAGGTCTATCCTCGCCGCATCTGTATATTGGAGAAGTTCTTTCCAGGGTTCTTTATTTATATACCCGGCGGTAATAAGAATATTTCGGATGCCGGCGGTTTTTGCCAGCTTTGAAGTATCTAAAGTGTATTCATAATAAATAACAGGGTCGGTGTAGGTATAAGCCAAAGATGTGCACTGGTTGGTTTTGGCAAGCTCAACGAGTTTTTCCGGCGGGCAGAAAACGGCCTCGCTGTCTTCGGGGTTTGCCTGTGAGATTTCCCAGTTCTGGCAGTTTTTGCAGTGAAGATTGCAGCCGACAGTTGCCAATGAAAAGGTTTTAGAGCCGGGCAGAAAATGAAAAAACGGCTTCTTCTCTACCGGGTCGATGTGCATCGAGCAGGGATAAGAATACACAACCGTCCGCAGAACGCCGTCAACGTTTATTCTTACCCGGCATTCGCCGCTCTGGCCCGGCTTGATAAGGCACTGTTTCGGACATAACTGGCATTGAACGTTCAATTAAGTCTTAACTCCCGCCCGTTGGCTGGGGAAAAGGTATCATTTAAAGCCTGAAAAGTCAATTTTTTATAATTTTAATCCTTTATTGATTGCCGTTTTTTGATAAAATTCGTGGAAAATTAACCTTTTTAAATGGAAAGAGAAAAATGGAACACAAAAAATCAGGTTGTCCCGGAAAGGCCAAATACTTAGCCGGCAAAAGAATTCTGCCAAAGCCGATTGACAAAAACACTAATATCGAACAGCTAATCGACAATTTAGATGCCTATAATGGCGGAAGGTTAAGAGCCGCCTGCCATTTGATGCGCGACAGATATTCCAAAGATGATGTTACAATAGGATTAAGCTTAGCGGGCGCTTTGACTCCTGCCGGTCTTGGCCCATCAACTGTTATTCCCCTGATGAACCACGGCTTTGTCGATTGGCTTGTCGCAACCGGTGCGAATATGTATCACGATATCCATTACGCGTTCAATCTGCCGATGTTTCGCGGCAGTCATACCGTTGACGATGTTGACCTGCGTGCAAAAGGCATAACAAGAATTTACGATATCCTCTTCGATTATGAAGACGTTTTAATGGAAACAGACCGCCGCCTGCGCGAAATTCTCATCAGACCTGAATTTCAGAAGGAGATGGGTACGCGCGAATGCTATCATCATCTCGGCAAAATACTCAGCGAACTCGAACAGAAAAACAACCTCGGCCAGGTAAGTATCCTCGCCGCGGCCTGGCGCAACGGCATTCCTGTTTTCACATCATCGCCGGGCGATTCGACTATTGGTATGAATGTCGCCGGCATTGAGCTTCTCGCTGAAGCTTCAGGCTTGCTTGACAAATTCAAATTGAAAATTAATCCGAGTATCGATGTCAACGATTCGACTGCGATAGTCTTAAACGCCAAGAGATATGAAAACGGCAAAACCGGCGTAATCCTCATCGGCGGCGGAAGTCCGAAGAATTTTATGCTCCAGACCGAACCCCAAATTCAGGAAGTTTTAATGATACCGGAAATGGGACAGGACTATGACATTAACATAACTGATGCAAGACCTGATACAGGCGGGCTTTCCGGCGCGCCGCCGAGCGAGGCGGCGAGCTGGGGCAAAATAGACCCAACAAAATTAGAAGAAACCGTTACAGCATACCTTGATGTAACCTTAGCATTTCCTATACTAACAGCCTATACAATCCAAACCACTAAACCAAAGCGTCTAAAGAGGCTATATGACAGAGGTGATGAACTGCATAAGAAGCTGATAAAGTCTTACCTTGAAAACAATAAAGAAGTGGAGAAGCTGAAAAGCCTTATAAAGAAGCTCTAAGACTGTAAAATTAGATTGAGTCTGCGTCAGGGCAGGTGTATAATCCTGCTCTGACGGAGTTTATAAGATAGAATAAAATGCAGGTAGTCCTATGACACAGGTAATAGAGCAAAACAGGAACAAACTTACAGAGCTTTGCAGGAAATACTGCGTAAGCAGGCTTGATGTTTTTGGTTCTGCTGTTGCCGGCGATTTTGATGAACAGACAAGTGATATTGATTTTCTTGTGGAGTTTGACAAGTCTGTGAAGCAAAACCGGTTTGATAATTTTTTCGCTCTGCACGAGGAACTGCAAAAACTTTTTAAGCGGCCGGTCGATTTGGTTGAGCCTGGCGGATTGAAAAATCCTTATTTTATCGATTCGGTAAATCAGACGAGGAAGAAAATATATGCCGCTTCATAACCCCAAAAAATATCTGTATGATATTGTCAACTGCTGCGAGTTTATTCTTGAAGCAACCAGCGGTAAAACGGTTGAGGATTATAAAAGTAATCGGCTTTTCCGTTCTGCTCTTGAGCGGGAGCTCCAGATTATTGGCGAAGCAATGATGCAGCTTGATAATATGAGTCCTGAAACGGCCGAACGGATTTCCCAGCATCGCAACATAATAGGATTTAGGCATGTCCTTGTTCACGGATACGCCAATCTTGACCCTGATACGGTTTGGAATGTAGTGGAAACAAAAATAAGCATTCTTCTTGAGCAGGCTAAAAATCTGCTTCGGGAACTATAAAATGGCCGTATTGCATTTCGTTGATATTTTGTTGCCGACAGAGTAAAATGTTTTCAAGCAAAAAGTGTGGTAAATTATGATTTAAAGAAAACAGAACTCAGATTTTATTTATAATTTTGAGGATTGCATATGACTTTGAAAAAAACAAGCATAATAGCAATGATAATATTGTGGATTCTTCTGTTTTGTTTGTCTTTTGCGGTAAATATCGGAGGGTATCGGAAAATATGGCTTATTATGCTATCCGGGGTTAATGCCGTATCTCAAATAGCCCTGGCAGGTGTTATCTTTAAACGAATGATATTTCCCCGGCCCAATCTGATATATTGGTGTCTTGGAAGCGTAATTTTTAGTTCGGCACAGATATTCGGAACTTTTTTGCCTTTATTAAGAACGAATTTAGAGTTTGACAGGTTACTTGTTCTTTTCCTGCTGCACATCGGCCTGGCGATTGTATTTTTGATGTGCTGTTTAACAGCCTCGTTAGTATTCAATATGGATGAAGATGAATAAATCGCAGGCAAAAAGTGTGGTAGATTATTAGGTTGGTATCTGAATAGAACAGTGAGATAATGACGATGGATGATCACAATAATTCAAGAAATGCCACAGATATTGTATTAGCAGGCGGTGCAACAGTTGCGAAGCTTCTTGGAGTTGTGAATCCAGCAGCCGCTACCGTCGGAATAATAACAGATTGTATACGGGAACGACGTTCCGAAA
>JBAVNP010000252.1:0-4175 GCA_049691175.1 Sedimentisphaerales bacterium | reverse complement strand
CTGCCGCGAATGGGTCCGATTTTTGGCGGAATGCTCAAAAGCGGCAAAAAAGTTGCTGAGCTGATAAATGCAAAATTTTAAAATTCCGACCATAGAAGATTGTTTCAAGCTTTTAAAGCAGTGCCAGACGCCCAAGCACATCGTCCGGCACTGCGAGGTAACGGCAGATTTCGCCGTTGGCCTTGCAAAGAAAATTGCCGCAAATGGCATAGATGTCAATATCGATTTTGTCCACAGGGCCTGTCTGCTTCACGATATTATGCGGCTCAGGGGTCACTGTCATGAAGAGGAGGCTTACGAACTTCTCAAAAAAGATTATCCGGAAATTGCACTTGCCGTAAGAAAACACGCGTACAGATCGCTGCTCGATGAAAAATTTAAACCGCAGACTATCGAAGAAAAAATAGTTTACTACGCCGACAAGCGCGTTATGCACGACAAAGTTGTGCCGCTTAAAGAAAGGCTCGAAGAAGGCCACAGAAGAAACGCCCCCGCCCACTGTAAAAAAACTGCTGATACAGCCCATATAGATTCGCTCATCGTTGAGCTTGAACAGGAACTTTTTACCGCCGCTAAAATTTCAGAGGAATAAAATTGCCCCAGACCTGGACGATAAAAAAACTGCTTGATTGGATGGTAAGTCATTTCACTGACGAAAAAATCGACTCGCCGAGACTCACCGCCGAATTACTTTTGTCTTTCGTACTCCAAATGGAAAGAATCCAGCTTTATATGCACTTTGATAAAGTTATTGGCAAACCGCAGCTCGACAAGCTTCACAGCCTTGTTAAACGCTGCATACAAAACGAACCTGTCCAGTATTTGACCGGCAGATGCGAGTTTTACTCGCTTTCGCTTAAAGTCGCCCCGGTTTGTCTGATACCGAGACCAGAAACGGAATTGCTTGTCGAAAGGGCGGTAGAATTTTTGCGCAGCCGGACGGGCAGGCAGTATGTTTGCGATTTATGCACAGGCTGCGGCTCTGTTGCCGCTGCGATAGCAAAAAATTTCGCAGATGCGAAAGTTATTGCCACTGATATTTGCGACAAGGCCTTGAGTGTTGCTGCTGAAAACATTAAAAAATACGGACTTGAGCAGAGAGTCGAACTTTTGCAGGGCGATTTATTCAAACCTGTAATCAGCCAGCTCGATGAAAGGAACTTGTCCGCCGCTGGCGGATTTGACTTAATTGTCTGTAATCCGCCTTATGTTAGCCGCTCTGAGTATGAAAAACTTGACGCCAGGGTGAAAAAATACGAACCGAAACTTGCGCTCGACGGCGGGGCGGATGGTCTTGATATTTATCGCAGAATAGCCGCCGATGCCGCCGGCCATTTGAAAAAAGATGGGGCTCTTTTGCTTGAAATTGGGTATCAGCAGGGTCAGCAGGTCAAAAAGCTGCTTGAAGATACAAACGCCTTTGGGTGGATAACCATAGAAAAGGATTTTAATAACAACGACAGAGTCATAACCGCTATCAAAATGTGACGGCACGATGCGGTTTTCAGGCATTCCTTTATTATTGACAAATGCTATAGGTTATTTTACCATAAATAGCTTAGGATAGGGTTTAAACGGAGACATTTTATCTTTTATGGTGGAAGCGGTTACTAACAATACCGACGATTTGAGCAAGGCTGTAACCTTTTTTACAAGGGCGCAGGAAGTCGCCGCCACGGACAACTTTGATTATGCAATTGATATGTTTATCGAAGGTCTGCAGCGTGCGCCGGATGCGGTCGAGCAGGGTCATAAGCCTCTTCGGCACAACGCCCTGATTAGGCAGGCCAAAGGCGGGAAAAAACCATCTATGATTGAGAAAATGAGACACTCTCGCGGGAAAAATCCGTTCGAGAATATGCTTAATGCCGAATTTTTGCTCGCGAAGGACCCGGAAAATCTGACTTATGCCGAGCAGATGCTCAAGGCCGCCGTCGCAGGCGGATTTAAAAAGACGGCGCTCTGGATTGCCGATTTGATTTTCGATGCCAACAAATCGCTCGACAAGCCCAGCTTTCAGACGTATTTACTGTTGAAGGATTCTTATGCCTCTATGGAGGAATATGCCAAGGCTGTCGGCACATGCGGCTATGCGTGCAGATTAAAACCGGACGATGCGGCCTTGGCCGATGAGTTTAGAAACTTATCTGCTCGTCTTACTATGAAGAAGGGCAAATACGACCAGGACGGCGATTTCAGGCAGTCCATCAAGGATAGAGACTCGCAGGAGAAGTTTCAACTGCAGCAGGCGGGCGTGAAAACCGTTGATTTTCGCCAGCAGGCGGTAGCAGAAGCGCGCCAAGTGCTTGCGTCAGACAATTCGCCTCAGAATATATTTAAGCTTGCCGATGCTCTGGGCGAGGTGCAGACCGATGAAGCGGACAAGGAAGCGATAAAACTGCTCGATGATTCTTTCGGGCAGTTTAAGGATTTTACATTTAAGCGCCGCTCGGGAGAGGTAATGCTCAGGATGCTTCGCAGGAATGTTAGAAAAACAAAGGTGTATCTTGAAAAAAATTCATCCGGCGAAAGGGCAAGGGAGGCTTTTGCCGATGCGACAAAGCAGCTTCTTTCCGCCGAGCTGGAGCATTATCGGCTCTGTATGGAAAATTATCCGACGGACCTTCGGCTCAAATACGAATATGGCGTTCGGCTGATGAGAAATCAGAAGTATGACGAGGCTATACCGTATCTGCAGGAAGCCAAAAAAGAGCCGAAGCACAAAATATCGGCTATGAACAAAATCGGCCTGTGTTTCTTTATGAAAAGCTGGTTCACTGATGCGATTGACATTTTAAACCAGGCGATCGGAGAATATGAAATAAAAGACAATGACATCGCGAAGGATTTAAGATATAATCTCGCCCGGGCCTATGAGCAGCAGGGCAATACTGACGAGGCTCTGGAACTTTATCGTAAACTTGCTCAGCTCGATTATTCTTATAAGGATGTTAGGGCAAGGGTTGATAGATTAAGAAATGAAGACCAGTAAAAAATATAAATGTAAAAAAATTTTAATCAGGAGTTAAGATGGCACATTCATTATCGGCCAAAAAAAGAGTAAGACAGAACGTTAAACGGCGACTCATTAATCGCGCGCGCAAAAGCGAGATTAAGACTATAATAAAAAGTTTCGAGGCTGCGGCAGGCAGCGGCAATAAAAAAACAGCTGCCGAGCAGTATAAACTTGTCGTAAGAAAGCTCGACAAAGTGGCCGCCAAGAAAACTATTCATAAAAACAGGGCTGCCAGGCTCAAATCTCGTCTGGCCCGAAAACTCGCAAAGCTGAAAGGCTGACCGGTTTATCGTCAATAGAACTTGTTCACAACAGCGCTGTGCCTGTTAAAATATCGGTATAGCGCTGTTTTTTGTTATTTGTGTGAAAAAATATATGGCTGAAGTTTTAAAAAAGAAAATAATGACTCATCTGGCCCACAGGGATTACAAACCGCTAAAACCTGCGGACCTCGCAAAATCACTCGGCGTAAAACCGGACGAATTTGAAACATTTAAAAAAGTTTTTGACCAGCTCCGGACAGAGGGACTGGTTGTCATCGGCTCGAAAAACCTTGTTTCATTGCCTCCTCCCGGCGGTAAAATTTGCGGGACATTCAGGGCCACGACAAAAGGTTTCGGATTTGTAACGCCGACTGAACCGAACGCTCACGGTGACTTGTTTATCCCGGCCGATTACACCGCCGCCGCTATGACAGGCGATACGGTTGCCGCCAACGTAATAAAGGAAACCCGTCGCGGTAAAGAGACCCGCTATAGCGGAAAAATCATCGAAATACTCCAGCGGGCAAACAATCGTTTCGTCGGAACAGTAATAAAAAAGGGAGATTCTTATTATCTTCAGCCCGACGGCAAATTTACCGAGCTTGTGGAAATTGACGATGTCGGCGCAAAGAACGCTGCGGTGGGCGACAAAGCAGTCGTTGAAATAATAACCTACGCCTCACAGCAAACTAGCGCCCGCGGTGTTATCATTGAGCTGCTCGGCAAAAGCGGAACTTATAAGACCGAATTCGATGCGGCAATTCGCAGGTTCGGTCTTTCGTATCAGTTCGACAGAACCTGTCTCGATTCGGCATCGCAGGCCGCGGGAAATTTCAATCCCGATGATTTCTCAGACAGGCTTGATTTAACCAGAAAAACCATAATAACAATCGACC